>JAGQZQ010000047.1 GCA_020435415.1 Flavobacteriales bacterium | reverse complement strand
CAATACGAAGATGCGGCAGTATCGGAATTTCGGTATGGCCAACCCGGAAGGATATCGCAAAGCATTGCGGTTGATGAAAATGGCCGAAAAGTTCAACAAGCCCGTAGTTACACTAATTGATACACCGGGTGCTTACCCCGGACTGGAAGCGGAAGAACGTGGGCAGGGAGAAGCCATTGCAAGAAACCTGATCGAGATGGTGCAGTTGCGTGTTCCGGTGATATGCATTGTTATCGGCGAAGGTGCATCGGGTGGTGCATTGGGTATTGGCATCGGCGATAAAGTATTGATGCTGGAAAACACCTGGTACAGCGTGATCTCCCCGGAGTCCTGTTCGAGTATTCTCTGGCGCAGCTGGGATTTCAAGGAAAAGGCCGCAGAAGCATTAAAGCTGACTGCGGAGGACATGCTGGCCAATAAATTGGTGGATGGCATCATCAAAGAACCCCTGGGTGGAGCACATACGCATCCGGAGGAAACATGCAAAATCGTTAAGGATACGATCCTTAAAGAGTTGGAAGCATTGGACGCCCAAACCCCGGAAGATCGCATCTTCGCACGCATACAGAAGTTTTCTTCCATGGGCGTGGTCAAGGATGGCGAAGAAGAGGATGGCAAAGAATAACGGCGGGGCCGAATTACGATCACTTATTATATAGCATGTGTAACTGCTTAACCGAATCCGGGAAGACGGCCTGATCAACCAGGGTACCGGTGTTGCCATCATAGATATTCAAGACCTTTCCTGACGCACACGCAACCTCACCTGAGCTTATATCCACGGCCATACATTGCGGCATAATACCTGGGATAAGGTCTGTCAGACTGTTTGGGTTATAAGTATACTTCCGAAGACCGGAATTGCCGGAGATGAGATAGGTATTGGCATTCAACTGAACCGCATCATACAATGGTCCCGCATCGAGGGTGTGTGGTTCCCAAAAGCCATTCTGCGAGATGGTGTATTCCTTCATCATACCCTGCCCGTTTTCGTTGCCAAAAACCATGAGGTGATCGGGGTCACGTGAGAAAATCTGTTTCACCTCCATATCCAGGGCCACCTCCTGGTAACCCGTCGTCCCTTCCTTCTGTATCATCACCAACTTACGCAGGGCACCGTTCCCTTTCTGAATCATGACAAGATCATCTTCATGTGCAGCCATCATCACGGTACGAAAGGCGGTCGGAAAACTCACGCCGTAGGTTGAGATGCCTTGTCTGTCATAGCCTCTTACCGATCCATCCGTCATCATCACATAACAGGTCCGTTGGTTAGAGAATACCCCTTCATAGGTATCCCAGGGTAAATTAAGATGACCAGGTTTGGACCATGCGAGTGTCCGGCTGTCAATGTCCCATGCCTGCACCGGGCCATTCACACTTCCGCTCAGGTATACCTGCCGGTCCCATGAATTGATCGCTGAACCGGAATAATCACTCATTGCCGGAGACACAACCGTATCAACCGAAAGTCCGTCATATTTAAAAATCATCGGGGATGTACCGGAAAACATCAACGCTAGAATAGCATCTCTTTCCAGCGGCAACTCATCCACGATGATCTCACGGAAGGCCCGTTTCTCATGCGTTCCGTCACTGGCGACAATCAATACAAAGTAGGTGCCTGATGCCAGATGTATATTGTCGAGAGGCATTGTTGTAACCATGTGATAGGTATTGGTCTCCGGAGTCACCTGCACGGATGGGGTCACAGCAACAAGCAGCTCGTTGACGATGCTCATGCGGATGGAAACAAGTTGATTTTCATCGGTTACCGTCACATCCACATCAACCGTATCTGTCACCGCATACCGACTTTGCACGGCGGGTTGTTTCCACGTTATTTCAGGTTCGGACAGATCACGATCTTTGACGCATGCCCCCTGCAATAAGCTGATAACAATAAACGTCATCAACAAAGACATGTGTAAAATGGAACGATTCAAGGGCCGGTTCATCCATTAAATTTAGTATATTTATGGTTATCGGTTTTTGCACATTTGCAAGTGATTTTTATCAACAATTGTTTAAAAGACGTGTTGAGGGAATGTTAACACATTAATAAATGTGCCGTTCGTTCTTTTCCTACTTTTGGGACCTATGGAAAATTTGAAGATTACAGACAGAACGGGGAAACGCAGGGGAATGGCTGGCTCATTGCAACCTTTGGCGATGGAGCATGGCAAGCTGCCACCACAGGCGGTTGATCTGGAGGAAGCACTGCTTGGTGCACTGATGCTTGAGAAAGATGCGTTGACTGCGGTGATCGACATCATACAACCCGCTTGTTTTTACAAAGAAGCGCACAAACATATTTTTGAAGCGATTCAGCAACTCTTCTCAAAAGCGGAAGCCATTGACATCCTCACGGTAACCAATGAACTGAAGAAGAACGGAAACCTCGACGTGGTTGGTGGACCTTACTATATTTCGCAATTGACAAACCGCGTGGCTTCCTCGGCCAACGTGGAGTTTCATGCACGTATCATTCTCCAGAAATTTATTCAGCGTGAACTGATCACCCTGGGTTCTGATATGATCCGTGATGCTTACGAAGAAACCAATGACGCTTTCGACCTGCTGGATAAAGCGGGTGAGAATCTGTTCAACATCACCGAACAGAATGTTCGCAAAAATTATGACCGGATGTCCACCCTGCTTAGCGAAGCCATCAAGGAGATCGAAGCAGCGCGAAATCACACCGACGGACTGACCGGTGTACCCACAGGATTTACACAACTCGACAGCGTGACTTCAGGCTGGCAACGGTCCGACCTGGACATCATCGCCGCCCGCCCAGGTATGGGTAAAACCGCCTTCGTATTATCCATCGCAAGAAATGCGGCAGTGCAATTCAACAGACCGGTTGCCATATTTTCACTTGAGATGTCCTCCCTGCAGCTGGTCAATCGTCTGATTGCTGCGGAAGCAGAATTGACTGTTGAGAAATTAAAAAAAGGGAACCTGGAAGATTTCGAATGGCAGCAACTGAATGCGAAGATCACCCGTCTGGCAGAAGCACCGTTGTTCATTGATGATACCCCTGCGTTATCCATCTTCGAGCTTCGCGCAAAATGTCGCCGGCTGAAACAACAGAACAAGATTGAACTGATTATTATTGATTACCTGCAGCTGATGACAGCCGGCGGCGACAACCGCGGAAACCGTGAGCAGGAGATCAGCACGATCTCCAGGTCATTGAAAAGCATTGCCAAGGAACTGGACGTACCGGTGATCGCGCTTTCCCAGTTAAGTCGTGCGGTTGAAAATCGCGGAGGCAGCAAACGTCCGCAACTGTCCGATCTCAGGGAGTCCGGAGCTATTGAACAGGATGCGGATATGGTTATGTTTATCTACCGTCCGGAGTATTACGGTCTGGATGTGGATGAAAACAACAACCCCACACAAGGCATGGCCGAGATCATCATCGCCAAACACCGTAATGGCGCACTAAAGGATGTACCCCTGCGTTTTATTGATAAGTTGGCTAAATTTGAAGACTGGGAGACCGGAAACTTTGATGCCCCATTCCAGCAAGGCCATGACCAAAACTCATTCAATACCATCACCAGATCATCCAGAATGGATGACATCGAGGACGAAGAATCAAAACCGTTTTAACGGACTTCATGCATTTGTCTTCCTGATTTGTCTCCTGCTTTTGGGAACGGCACCCTTACGGGCAGCCCACATCCTTATTCCCATGGATAAGGAAAGTCAGAAAAATCACCTGAAAGCTTATGGTATTGCTTACTGGGTCCTTCAGCATGATGTTGAAGTGAACTGGCTGCTCAACTACCGGGGCGGCAGTTTTATGTTTGAAAGAAACAGTACCCTTGAGAATGAATGCATCATCAGAGGCGTATCCTATGAGATCCTGGCAGATGTGCAGGTGAATAATATTCTCGCGGAGATCAGTCAGCCCGAGGTGAACATGGAAGTCATGAAACTGGAAAAGGTGCCCAAGATTGCCGTGTACTCACCTAAGAACAAACAACCCTGGGATGATGCCGTTACCCTTGTACTTACCTACGCAGAAATCCCATACGACGTGGTATACGATGAAGAGATCATTGACGGGAAACTTCCATTGTATGACTGGCTCCATCTCCACCATGAAGATTTCACCGGACAATACGGACGATTCTACAGAGCCTTTGCGCATGAAGCATGGTACCAGGAACAGGTGCGTGATTCCGAAGCGGCAGCCAAACGCCATGGCTTTTCCAAGGTTTCGGAATTCAAGTTGGCTGTGGCAAAAAGAATCAGGGATTTCACTGCGGGCGGAGGCTTCCTTTTCGCTATGTGTTCAGCCACCGATTCATATGACATCGCACTGGCCGCAGAGGGTGTCGATATCTGCGAAAGCATGTTCGATGGCGACGGAGCAGATCCTGCCATGAATGAAAAGATAGACTACGAGAAATGTTTTGCCTTCACGAATTTCAAGGTATCTACAAATCCTTACGAATACGAATTTTCCAGCATTGACCACAGTCCGAACTTCCCCCCCGTACGTTCGGTGAATGAAGAAGTGGATTATTTCACCCTGTTCGAGTTCTCTGCAAAATGGGATCCCGTACCCACCATGCTATGCCAGAACCACGAAATGGTGATCAAAGGTTTCATGGGACAAACCACGGCCTTCCGTAAACAATACGTCAAATCCACCGTGCTGATCATGGGCGAAAACAAAGCCGCCAATGAAGTACGGTACATCCATGGTGAATACGGAAAAGGAACATGGACATTCTACGGCGGACATGATCCCGAAGATTACAGACATCTGGTAGGAGATCCGCCTACAGACCTCAACCTACATCCGAACTCTCCCGGCTACCGCCTCATCCTGAATAACATTCTCTTTCCGGCTGCTAAAAAGCAGAAGCAGAAAACGTAATGCCGGATGATCGGCTGATATCATGATCATGGATTATTTGTTATCAAGCCTAACCCGGAAAGGGGTGAAATATTTATAGCCCCACGTGTGAGTTTTCAACGAACCCAGCCCCGTAGGGGTGTAATCTTCATAGCACCACGTGTACGTTTCCAACAAACCCAAACCCGCCGGATACCTTTGCATACGATCAACGATAAACACCATCATCCGGCGGGTTTGGGTTTCCGTCTTCTTATACCGTTACCGTTATGAAGATTACACCCCTACGGGGTTCGCTATATTGTGTGTATGACCTAGGGCTGTAGACACCCTCGCCTTCAATAACTCAATCATAAAACCGCCAGTTCAGTCCGAGCTTGAAGGCCCTGTCTGGCATGGGATAATGCGGAGTAAGGTAGTACCGATAACCTTGCATACCGGCATTCAGGTGCTGCATCTTCAGAAACAGTCTGACCCTTTTGATCTTGAGATTCACAAAGACATCCACATAGGGATAATCTCCAATGCTGTTTTCATTCTGTACGTAGTACTGATTCACATCCGGCATCCAGGCGTGTCCGCTAAATGATGAGAAACCGGTCACATCCAGACCTATCCTGGCAAGCAGTGCATTGCTAAACATATCGCGCTCGTAGTACAAAGAGGAAGTATACAACCACTCAGGCAAATTCAACAGGTAGACGGAAGTTGTGTACTGATAAATTCCCTGTAGATCCAACCCCCATTTCTTCCATTTCAATTCCTTCGCAGCCATGGTCCTGAACACCCGGAAATCCTCTTCTCTGTATTCTGGCATGGCCTGGCTGTTGTAAAAGAAGTAGCCGGATACCTGATCTGCATTAAAACGAATGGTCCATTTCTTTGCATGTTTCAACTCCAGATCACCACCGGTAATTTTCTGCAACTGATCTGTTCCCTTCCATGCGCTATTGTTCCAGGCGTGATGGTTCCCCGTAAATTGCTGCATCATCCACGTTGGCCGGGTTTGGCTCTGTGCTATCCGCGCGGTCAGGTTCCATTTCGGGTTCAGCCGCTGCCGGTATACAACTCCGATGGCAGATGTTCCTTCATTCGGGCCTGCCAAACCATATGCGATAGTCAATTCGACTGATCGTCCGGTGGTTCTCCACCATGCCCTTCCATCCAGTGCCAGTTCTTCAAATGTGGAGTCGGCAACACTTCCACCGGTTCTGATATGTTCGTGCCGGATAGCAAATTCAAGTCCTGTGTTTGTACCCATCGTCCATCCGATCTGATTATGCATGTGTTCCATCCACATCGAATCCAATGTGGCCAGCGAATCGGAAAGTATCCGGGTATAATAACCGCCCAGAGGCTGCGCATCATCATAAACATACGAGGTCTTGTCCAGGGAGATCACGTGAAAGAAATCGGACCGGCAGCAGGGCGGCTCATCAGCGACCAGGCTATCCGGTTGTCCCCGGAAATGGATCACCTGTTTTAATCGCAATCCTTTATAGCGGTGAGCACTTTTTGCTTCCAGGATCTTTACCGGAAATGCTGCCCGGTTGGCCACCACATTCCTTTCGAATAGCGAATCATTGGCAAGTCCACCATTCTCCTCGTAAGTCATTTTGTTCAGTACGGCACTGAGGAACGCCGTATACTTTCCCGAAGGTGCATGGTACCAGGCTGAAAATGCAAGCGCAGAATGGCCGGCCTTTTGCCGGTTGTAAAAACCGGGAGCACTGATCCTACGGAAGACTATACTGGCATTGAGGTAAGGCGTAATGTTCTGGGTATGCAATAGTGTGAACACCTGCTCCTGCTTGGCACCCTGAACATAGAACAAATCAGTGAACGGTTTTCTCACATGATAACGGTTCAGACTATCCAGGCTGAACATATATGATTGCAGCGGCTGATCGCGAAGCCGGAAGGCGATACTTTCATTGGGTTTGAAGAGCAACGGGTGAAGGGGGCTACCGGTGTTTCCCATGTGTGCCATAAAGGGGGAACGGGTCATCTGCTGTTCGTAGCGATGAACATTCTTCACCAGGGTATCCGGAAATTGTACGCTGTCTCTGAAAGATAAAAATACCTTCTCGGTTGTATAGGTGATGGGAGGAGGTTTAACAGAGACCTCTGACGAATCCTGTGCATTTGCAACTTGCAGAAGTCCGGCGATGAGCAGACATAGTGACCAACGTTGGAAAGTGAACATCCTTCGCTTCATTTCAAAATCACACGACCCAGTTGGTTGGATATCTGCTTCCGCGCATTCTCAAGAAGTTTCTGCACTTCCAGCAACTTCATCACTTCTTCGTCAGATGCGGTGTCCTTCAGTTTGATCTGATTTTTCTCGATCATATCCATCACCCTTCGTTCCTTAAGGGCATAAACAACATTATAAACTGTTTTTCTCAACACCATTTCCTCAGTCTCTACCATGATGCCTCTTTTCTCCCAGTTCCCGCTTAACTGGTACCTTGAAGTACATAGGTCGATGGCGTGATGTGCGATCTCCGGATCAGAATGGTGAAGGAACTTCTTCTCATCAGGCAGTGAACCATTGTTTACCGCCGTCATGATCTCGTCAAATATCCTGCCATATACTGCATGCTCCAACGTAATATCATCGGCCGATAGTTCACTTACAATAAAATCAGCCACACTCATGGTCTCCGGCTCCATCTCCTTTTCTGCATTTTCTTCTGTGCGGACGATGGATAATTCATGGTTTCCGTATTGTAACAAAACGCGAAGCAGGTCCCGTTCCTGAAAGGATATGTCGGTAGCTGGTCTCTCCTGCGACTCCCGGTATTGAACGGGTACATCGTCCGGAACGGAGGCGTATTCTTCAGGTGAGGCGGACGTATTTTCCTTGCGGGCCTTATCGCGCCGCGACTTGTTAAGTACACTGATCAGCGCCTGCTCGTCAATTTGAAGTATGGACGCACATTCCTTCACATAAACGGAGCGGGTCACGGCATCGGGGATCAGGGCGATGGTTTGCACGATGTCCTTGATCAGGGCCGCCTTTTTGATCGGGTCACCAGAGGCCTCTTCCCAAAGCAGACCGGTTTTAAAGGAGATAAAGTCTTTGCTGTTGGAAGTGATGTATTCTTTCAAAGCCTCGCCGCCGGATTTCCTTGCGTAAGAGTCGGGGTCTTCTCCATCCGGGAAAAGGACGACGCGAACGTTGAGGCCCTCTTCAAGAATAAGATCGATCCCGCGGAAGGATGCTTTGATGCCTGCCGCATCCCCATCATAAAGGATGGTCACATTGGGTGTATACCGGCGGATCAGGCGGATCTGGCCTTCGGTGAGGGAAGTGCCGGAAGAGGCCACCACATTTTCCACACCGGCCTGGTGCAGCGATATCACATCGGTGTAGCCTTCAACGAGATAACATACGTCCTGCTCAGAAATGGCTTTGCGGGACTCATACAAACCATAGAGCACATGACTTTTATGGTATATCTCACTTTCGGGCGAGTTGATGTACTTGGCCGTTTTCTTGTCACTCCGGAGCGTTCGTCCACCAAAGCCGATGACCCGTCCGGTGACATTGCGGATCGGGAACATGACCCGTCCCCGGAAGCGGTCATGCCGTTTTCCATTTTCCCCTGACAGGGTGAGGCCGGTCTTATCCAGGAACTCCGGATTGTGTCCTTCATGCGTTGCGGCATTCAGAAGACCATCCCACTGATCCGGTGCATATCCAATCACAAACCGTTCGGTCATCGCAGGTGTTACACCCCTTTCTTTCAGATAGGTGAGACCGATGGCCTTTCCTTCTTCGGTATTATGCAAGACTTCGGTATAATACCGTTGTGCGAATGCGGAAACAATGTACAGGCTTTCCCTTTCCTGCACGGCCTCCTTCTGCTCATCTGTCTGCTGCTCATCCTCAACCTCAATGCCATATTTCTTTCCCAGAAAACGAAGTGCTTCGGGGTAGGCATAGTGTTCATGCTCCATGAGAAAGTTCACCGCATTACCACCCTTCCCGCAGCCGAAACATTTGTAAATACCACGCACAGGAGACACGTTGAATGACGGGGTCTTTTCGTCGTGAAACGGACAAAGTCCGATGTAATTGGCGCCGCGTTTCTTGAGCGTAACGTAGTCGCCCACGACCTCTTCGATCCTGGCAGCTTCAATGATACGGTCTATGGTTTCTCTGGTGATCATATCCTCTCACGAAGGTAGCAAAAGCCTTGCTGTTGGCGCGCTTTAATTATTAATCCAGCTAAAAAAAGGAGACCCGTGGGGCCTCCTTTTACCTGTAAGTGAAACGACAGGAATTACTTGGTATATTTTTCCAGGAAATCTTTTACCTGATCGAAATAAGCGCTTTTGTTGCTTGTGAACGTTTGCTTGTTCGTTGCACCTTCGACTTCATAAACCACGGATTCCTTTTTCTTGAGTTTGGCCAGGGCCTTCACATCATCGGGTCCGGTGATGCTTTCATTTTGCCCTACGATAAAGAGGATACCGCGAAGATGCTGGCCTTTTTCCTCCAGCGCATACTCAGGTTCCATGATGTATTTGTTATAACCGATCGGGAGCATCACTTCTTTCCCTTCTTTTTCTCTGACACGGTCTTTGTATTTCTGAAAAGACACGTAGGTACCATCTGCAACCACACGTTTGATCTTGGTGTTGTTGGCACCCACCCCGATTGACAGTCCAGCACCTATTCCCTTACCATAGAGATCCACCGTATATAACTTCGCGTGGTATTTCTTCACATATCCGATGGCAGCCTCCAGGTCTTTCGAGAACTGATGGTAGATAAAGAACTTCTCCTTGATCTCAAATTCATCGCTTTTGCCATAGCCGCGGTAGTCATAGGCAAGCACATGGTATTCCATGGTAATGAACTGTGAGATCAGCTCCAGGTTATCGGCCATGTTGCCATCACCGTCATCGCTGATGATAATGCATTTGGTAGATTCAGTAGCGGGCTTGAACCACCAGCCGTTGAGTGTTAAACCATCTGATGTCGGTAATTTTACTTCTTCGTATTCAATGCCATATTCATCGGGTGTAACGGCATATTCCTTGGACGGATTCAACGCCACCGCCGAGCTGCCAGCCAGGGCCACTGCGGCCAGGATCATTCCTGTTCTTTTCATAACAATCTGGGTTTGGGTTTACAATGGTTCAATATAGTCAAATATAAAAAAACATCCGAAGGTGGTGAGGCTGGTATCTTCCGGTTTGGCACAGACAAATATTCCACCTCCCGGCAGCGTTTTACAGACAGGCCTGTTAAAAAATACTTTCGTGAACGTACTGAACCGGGAGCGGAATTGAGGAACTTTGATGGTAACCGTCCCTATGAAAATACTGAAAAGGATTTTGTTGATTACCGGGGTATCCCTCCTGACACTGGTCCTCGCTGCATGGCTCCTTGCCTGGATATACGAGGATGAGGTGACAGGCATGGTATTGACCGAGCTCAACAAGAACCTCAAAACGGAGATCTCCGTGAATGAGGTGGATCTCACCCTCATCGAAAAGTTTCCATACGCATCCTTGCGTTTCTCGGACGTACTGGCAAGGGATGCCATCCGCACAACACCACGTGACACCTTGCTGTACGCACATAAATTATTTCTTCAATTCAATCTGTGGAACCTGTTCTCCAAAAATTATGTGCTCAGGAAAGTGAGCATCCAGGAAGGGGTACTCAAACTCAGGGTTTATAAAGACGGCAGTGTGAATTACAATTGCTGGAAGAAAAACAAAGATACCACGACCAGGGCCTTTCAAGTGGATCTGGAACAGGTAGACCTTTCGGACCTGGCGGTATTGTATGATAACCGCCAGGCATTGGTAAACCTGAACCTGACCTGCTCCGACACCCGCCTGAACGGCCGGCTGTCGGAACGAACGTATGCCGCATCGGTCAGGGGCGACATGTATCTGGCCTCTTGGACATCTGACACGGTCAATGTCATGTCCAACCGCGAACTCTACATAAAGACCGATCTGACCGTCGAGGATAAGCAGATATATCGCTTTCGGGATGGTCAACTGGAAATCGATGGGATGGCCTTCGGCGACCTGTCCGTGACCTATTCTGATATGCCGGGCAAAGCACCGGTACTGGAGGGAAAGGGGAAAGCAGAAGATATTGAACTGCAAAAATTCCTGACCCTTCTTCCACCCAACCTAACAGATCCTTTGCTGGATTACGAACTCGAAGGTCTTATCAGTCTTGATTTCGTAGCAAAAGGCCATCTGGGGAAGAACAAATACCCCAGGCTGGATGCCAATTATGAGATCACGGATGCCTCTCTCGCCAGAATCGGTTCAACCATCCGGCTTTCCTCCCTACGGGCAAAAGGCAGCCTGATCTTTGAACAAGGCAGCCCTTCAAACATGATCTCGGTAAGCAATGCTTCTGCCGATCTTGAAGGTGGTCACGTAGATATTTCCGGTGTCATTGATCATTTTGAGAACCCCGGAATCCAGTTCCGCGCCAAGGCTTCTCTGGATCTTGCACATCTGAATCAACTGGTACCAATGGATACGGTACAGTCTATCACAGGCAGTGCTATCATGTCGGTTTCATACTCGGGTCCGCTCAAACAACCATCCACCTTCACCAAAGATCAGTTGAACAGCATCACCCTGGCAGGATTGATCAACCTTTCCAATGTGAACCTCACCCTTAAAGGTTCCGATCATCCCATGACAGAGATGTACGGGAGGTTGCTGCTCCAGTACCCGCATCTCGGGGTGGATAGTCTGACCGGTTACGTAGCAGGCAATCCCATGCGATTGAATGGAATGCTTTCCCGCTTCTTTCCTTACATTCTTGCTCCTGACGAAACGATGGATATACGTGGCTCCCTTTTCAGTCCGATGGTTGACATGAACGAATTGCTCAAGGAAGACGGTGCCGCCAGGAACACCAATCCGTACCGTTTCAGTTTGCCTGACCATATCACCGCCACGCTGGAGGTTGCATGGGACGAGATCGTGTTCCGTAAGTTCAGGGCTACGGATGTCAGGGGGGAACTGCGCCTGGAAAATCGTGTCATCTATGCCGATCGCCTGACCATGCATACCATGGGCGGTGTACTGGATCTTACCGGCACTGCAGACAACCGAAGTCAGAAACAGGTTCAGGTCACATGCGATGGACAGGTAAATCAGATCGATATTCGTCAGATGTTCCTTCAAACTGAAAACTTCGGGCAGGTTGTATTGAAAGATGAACATTTACGGGGTACGATGACCGCCTCCATGCACCTGGAAAGCACATGGACCGATGAACTGACCGTCATCCCAGAACTGATAAAGGCACAGTCATCCATCCGGATCGATAACGGCGAACTGATCGGATTCAGCCCGCTGAAGGCCCTGTCCAGCTACATCAAGGTGAGTGAACTTGAACACATTAAGTTTTCAACCCTTGAGAACAAGGTGGATATCCATGACAGCAAGATCTATATTCCCCTGATGGACATACACTCAAGTGCTATCAACCTTAGTTGTTCGGGAACGCACAGTTTCGACAATGAGATCGACTATCACTTCCGGGTATTGCTGAGCGACATCTTATTCAGAAAAGCAAAAAAGGCCCGCAAAGAAAATGAAGCATTCGGTGTTGTGGAAGATGATGGACTGGGAAGAACCAGTTTGTATGTATCAATGACCGGTACGGTGGACAACCCCGTGATCCGCTATGACCAGCAGGGCGTGAGGGAAAAGATCAACCAGGACCTGAAAAAAGAAAAGGAGAATTTCAAAAGCATGCTAAAAGATGAATTCCGGTTCCTGAAGGGCAAGAAGGACACCACAAAACAACAAACGCCCCCGGTAACGGAGGAAAAGAAAGATGACAAGAAATTTGATATCGAATGGGAGTAATCGATGGTTCGGTTATTGAATCCTTCGTTTCGTATTGTCGCCACATCAAACGAATCACAACACAGCCGAATCAGATACATCCACCATTTCACCACGGGCAGATCATGTAAATGATTAAATTTGCCCGGCAAGCAACGCACGCAAGCATTGAACATTTACACGCGAAAGCAACAGTGGAAACTGCTCTTATTGGTCACTGCGGTGGTGATCGGTATAACGTCTTTATGGTATACCAACAGCCTGATCAGGAAACTGGCGGCAGAGGAGCGTAAGAAGGTAGAGCTTTGGGCAACCGGCATCAAGGCCATTGCCAACATGAACGAAGAATCGGGTGACATCACCGTCTCCTTCGAGGTGGTCCGGAACAATGAGACCGTACCGGTTATCATGACCGATGCCAACGGTGAGATCATCTCCGTAAGAAATCTGGATACCACACGCCTTGAGGATAAGCACTATCTGCATTCTGTTTTGGAAGAAATGAAGGGAGAGCATGAACCGATTGAGATCAAGTTGCACAATGGCGACAAGAACCTGATCTATTACCTCAACTCCACGCTTCTCCTTCAGTTGAAGTATTATCCCTTTGTGCAGTTGGCTGTGATCGCCTTGTTTATTGTTGTTGCCTATTTTGCTTTCAGCTCCTCCAGAAAGGCAGAACAGAACCAGGTGTGGATCGGGATGGCCAAAGAAACCGCTCACCAGCTCGGAACACCGCTATCGTCATTGGTAGCCTGGCTGGAGTTGTTAAAACTTAAGGGGGTGGATGAAGAAACCACACAGGAACTTCAGAAGGATGTAAAGCGTCTTGAAACCATCACGGAACGTTTCTCAAAGATCGGTGCCATACCTCGCCTCGAAAGAATGAACCTTGTGGATGTGGTCAAGAACTCCGTTCACTACATGGAAAGCAGGTCTCCGAAAAAAGTAACGTTTATTACCCAATGTTCTGATGATGCGCTGCATGCACCTTTGAATGCGCCTCTTTTTGAGTGGGTCATCGAAAACCTGATCCGTAACGCCGTGGATGCCATGGAAGGTGAGGGCACCCTGACAGTCGCCGTTACAGATCAGCTTCAATATGTCTACATCGACATCAGCGACACCGGGAAAGGCATACCTAAGTCACAATATCATTCCGTCTTTCAACCGGGCTTCACAACCAAAAGAACCGGATGGGGCCTGGGACTATCCCTTTCCAAACGGATCATCGAATACTACCACAAGGGCAGTATCTTTGTCAAACAATCGGAGGTTGGAAAAGGCAGTACGTTCAGGATCGTACTGAAAAGATAACCGCCTGATACCATCAAACCGCCTCCTAAAGATTCCGGATTTCTACCTCCCTCAGGCTTTCCCGTAAAATATAATTTCGAACGGCATCTTTTTTTACGATTTTCCTTGCATTGAAGCATTGTTACCAATACATTTGCTTCCAATCTGATGAGTAGAGTCATCCAGTAAGTTCGTATTCCTAACACCAGCGATCATGGAAAAGGTTACCCTTTTTCTGTGCGCGTCATTGTCATGGGCAACCGTGACCGCACAGGTCTATGTGAATAATCCGTCATTTGAAGGCAATGCCATACCTCCCGGATGGGAAGCTTGTGGCAGTCTGGCCAACTATAACACCGGCGCCTCCGATGGTACAAACTATGTAGAGGTTAGCACAGATGATTGGTCTGGTAACGGCAATCCCGCAGACATCTATATTGCCCAAAAACTGATCTGTCCTACTACTCCCGGAAGCACCATTGACTTCACCATCGACCTGAAGACCGGCGACACCACGGGCCTCGGCAACAATTTCGACAACTCGGGTTTTCTTGAGATTTACTGTTCACCGGATGTATGCACTCCCGGAACATTGCTATGGACGTCTCCGCGCATCAACCACTACAACTGGCAAACCTATGCGGTGAGTTTCACTGCACCGGCCACCTGCGATTATCTCCTCTTCAAGGCACTTTGTATTGGGTGCAACGGAAACTTTTTCGGAGGTGGCGGCAGCCGCGTACAGCTGGATAATATCGTTTCATCCGCCACGGTATGCGCGCCCACAGTAACGTTGGACAGCAACCTGGTGTGTTCCGGAGAATGCCTGGATCTTATACCTGTGGTAGTTGGTGGAGCGCTTCCGCTGACATATGCATGGAGTGACGGACTGGGTTCAGGAACCAGTGCCAATGTATGTCCAACCTCCGATGGACCATACACTGTAACGGTCACCGATAACCTGGGACGCACCTCAAGTGCTTCAGGGCATGTTACCATAGACACGGACCGTACTGTGGTCAATCGCTGGAGTGCCATAAACAAGACTGTGAAGCTCCTTACGGAACCTACTTCATCAACCCCACCAACACCCAGGTTTCCTTTCAGGATGCGATGAAGAATGGCTGGTGTTATACCATTGACGAAAGTGAGCTGCCTGCGGTTCTGTGTTTCGCATTCAAAGCTTCGGACCCCAATGCCCCTTACGAGCAATTCAATCTGCATATTGCGTATGAGAACTGTCCCGGAGGTGGAAATATTTACGGTGGTTTCGATGCCGGTTCGCAAGGTAACTCAACCATTTCTTTATCATCAGGAACCGGCAATACCGGCGGATCCACCAGTCAGTCAGGTGGCTGCTTTCACGTGAAGAACTATGTTGACATAGGTTCTGACGGAATCAGGGAAGCGGAACATGAAGGCACCTGGCACTATCCGGATTGCAAGCAGGTAGGTACGGATTTTATCGGCGGCATCGGATGCAACATCCTCATCCCGGGGGAGATTTACACGCACTGCTACGACCTTCGTCCCAGCGGGTGTGGCAAAGTCACCATCTGCCCGATCTACAACTGTGGCTCGGGTTGCATCCCCGATCCACCTTGCGTACAAATTGAAAATGTCGTCCGCACCACTGACGCTAGTTGCTATGGCAGCAATGATGGCTCAGCTGTTGCGCTGGTATGTGAAGACTCCCTATTCACCATTCAATGGAACACCGGGGCCACCACCAATTCGATATCGGGACTATCACCGGCTACGTATACGGTAACCATTACTGAAATAGAAACGGGTTGCGACACGGTTCGCAGTTTCACCATCAACGAACCCGATGAGATCATCGCCGATGCAGGGCTTCCAAAAGATCTTTGTGCGAATGAATCGCACGTGCTTGGGGGAAACCCTTCCGGCAAAGGGGGTATGGGTGGGTTCACCTATGGCTGGTCGCCCGGCGCCGGTCTTGATGATCCAACCATCCCCAACCCCACTGTCAGCGGCCTGACAGAACCCGTTACATTCACGTTAGTTGTTACAGACTCCACGGGCTGTGCGGATAGCGCCGAAGTACTCATCATCGGAAAACCATGCGACATTACCATTCCCAATGTATTCTCACCGAATGGCGAAAGCCCCAACAACAATTTTGAGATCAAGGGGATTGAATATTTCCCCGGCAGCCGGTTGCTTGTATTTAACCGGTGGGGGGAAAAGGTCTGGGAAAGCATGAGCTATCACAACGATTGGGACGGCCGGCATTGGAAGTCGCTTAACCGTTTAAATGAAGGGGTATATTATTGGATCCTTTACCTGAACGATCCTAGTAATCCGGTAGCGGCTGGCAGCAATCTGAATACGCGTCATGGCTGGGTTCACCTCATCCGCAACAACGATGACATAAATTGAGTAGTTGAGTGTTGATTGGTGTTGTTTACACGGGGATCGGAATGGTCCCCGTTTTTATTTCCGGAACGGACTATTGTTTGAAGTATCCAGATCCCTCATTGTGTTCGGGATGACAGGATTCATAAGTTTTACGGAAAGATAAAAGCGCACGGTTAACATTTAGATGATTTAATGCCTAAGCCGTGCGCTTTTATCTTTCTTTCCATTAAGACGCGACGACCTTGTCATCCCGAACGCAGTGAGGGACCTGCTAAGAGGGCAATAAGCCAGCATTCCGGAAATACGCTAACTATTGTTTGAACCTGCGATCCACAAGGTTAAAGAAAACCTCCGCACTTTCCTTTTCGGACCACTGGAACTTCTCCTTGAAAGGTTTCAGGTAAGAGTAAGCGGCTTCCCTGCTATCCAGGTTAGCGATACGGTCAAGCGATTCGTTGTAGGTCTCCATATCCCCACCGAAGAGCTCATTGATAAACAAAAAGCGTTCATGAATTCCGATGGCATTGTTCAGATCTGAGATTGGCTTATTTCCGAGATCTCCACCGACAGTCGTATCGTCTTTGGCAGACCTTTTATCTTTCACATATTCATTGGTAACCCGGGGTTTTTCACCCTTTGTTTCCGGAGAAGGTTTTGATGTCTGCTCATCCTGAGAGAACAGATCCGAGACAACGGCTTTCTCTTCAGCTACCTGGCTGAGGTCCGGCTTATCCTCATCACTGCCGGAAGGCTTAGCTATCATCCTGTCGGCTTCATCCGTTACGATCGTATTGGTTGGGGTAGTTGGTTCCATGATCCCGAAACCGGCGGGACGTTTCGGAAGTGCAGCAGGTTTTACATCCGGTTCTTCCTCCACTTCCTCCTCCTCTTCCTCAATCACCTCAGGAAGGGCTTCATCTTCGCTTCGCAGAAACTTCAGCACTGCAATTTTCTCATACAATTCTCCGGAAACGCTCAGGAGTGTGTCCAGATCCCTGCTTCCGAGCTCTTCAGGTTTGTGGATCCTGTTGGCTTGTTTCTGAAGATGTAGGGTCAGCTCCCTTATCTCGCCGATCAAATCATTCACTTCCATGCTTTACAGCTATCTGAGGAGTGCGATATATCCTTTCTTTGTTCGAATTTCTCCGTTGTACAGTTTGGCGCTGGCCGTATAGGCGTACGTTTCGATATTCTGAAGCTTACCTTTGTAGAAACCATCCCATCCTTCCTTGACATCGGATGTCTGGAACACCACTTCCCCCCAACGGTTGTAGATGGTGAACTCCAGCAAATCCTGAATCCCCCAACCCCGCACATAAATCACATCGTTCACGCCATCGCCGTTCGGTGTAAATGCTTTAGGTACATCCATACTGAATTTCACATCCACATCAATGCACATGCTATCCACTGCGAGAAAGCAATTGTTGGGATCGGTAACGGTTAGCTTGTAGCATGTACTGCTCAGCGGAATAGCTTCAGGGAATGGACAATCTGTACAGCTCAAACCATGCGGGGGTGTCCAACGATAATTGAACCCACTTCCAGCATAACCATCCATATTGTCTATCACCTCTCCTATGATGATGGTTGTATCTCCCGGAAGATTCAGATTCGGTTTGTTTTGTACACCAAGAGAAACGGTATCCGAGCCCACACAACCGTTGGTATCCGTAACAACAACAATGTATTGGATCGGACCCTGAGGCTTCGTCCAAGGATTGGCAATGGTGGTATCGCTCAACCAGGTAGAAGGTGACCACATGTACGTTCCTCCACCGGTAGACAACAACTGCAAGCTATCACCTGCACACAACGTGCCGCTGGGTGTGATGGTGGTGATAGGTTCGTTATAGGCGTTCACTGTCTTGATGATGGTATCGCGACAGCCGGTGGTGTTATCAAAAATTGACAACATAATATCATAAGAACCCGGGGTATTATAAGTATGGTTCGTATTCTGTTGTGTAGATGTGCTGCCATCGCCAAAATCCCAATGCCACTGATCGGGTCCGGTGGAGATATCGGTTAACGAAGTTATCAAAGGAATACAAGAGGCGGTATCACTGACCACGAAATCCGCGACGATCTGATGAATATAGATGGTATCCTTGAAGTATTGAGTACAACCGTTAGAAGACTGATAAATCAAAGTAGGGAAGAGTTGTCCCGTCTGATTGTAGATATGGGTGGTGGAGGTTCCTGATCCCGCCTGTCCGGCTCCGTCTCCGAAATCCCAGTCCCATGTGGTTACATTAAAGGTCGTATCAATAAAGAACGAAGCCATCTCACCTTTGCATATCGTATCAGGTTGCAAATGGAATTCCGCATAAGGACCGTTGATCTGTATGTACTTGATAAGTTCGATGGTATCCTTGCAACCGTAGGTTGTGGTCACGATCAGACTTACGTCATATTCTCCGGGTTGGGTATAGTTATGGCCCGGGTCTTCCAGAGTGGAAACCCCACCGTCACCGAAATCCCACTGCCATTGACTCACATAATCCGACAGGGATGAGTCTTTGAAAAGAATCAGATCCGGATAACACTGGGTGACCGTTTTATTACTTGAGATAAGCGCCACGGGGATTCCCTGAACGTGCACATAGTTAAGCTTGGTAATAGATGAATCACAACCGTCACTATCCGTTACCGTCAGTGTGACATCAAAGTATCCGGTATCCGGAAAGGTATGATACGGATTCTTCAGGGTAGATGTACTGCCATCACTGAAGGTCCAGAAATACGTTAAGGGCGCTTTGCCGGTACTCTGATCTGTAAACAAAACAGAATCTCCCAAACAGATGGATTGATCCGACACGGTAAACTTGGGTGTAGGTTGTTTCGAATTGATCAGGTTGGTTTGGTCGAGGGTATCCTTACAACCTATTGCATCGGTCACGATCAGCTTAACCGTCTTCAGACCATTCGTTGTGTAAATGTGTGCCGGGTTTTGCAGGGTGGAGGTTCCTCCGTCACCAAAGTCCCACAGCCAGCTCACCAGGGTGGTATCCGACAGTGAATTGTCCGTAAAGTTAACGGTAAGCGGAACACAACCTTCGGCAGCATCAATGGTATAGTTCGCCACCGGATCTATCACCTTTACTTGTCCGTAAGTTGTATCCTTGCAATTGTGAACATCGGTTACAATCAGGGTCACCGGGAACAATCCGGTGGATGTATACTTAGTTGTAGGCGTTCCGGTAGTTGAAGTTACACCGTTGCCCAACGTCCATTGGTAATAATATGCATCCTGGCTGTTAAGTCCGCTGAAGGAATGAGTGTAAGGCAAACAACCTATGACCGTATCATTGGTAATCTCAGCCTGTGGTACGGTGACGGTGATAATGGATTCGAAATGCCAATAACAACCTGTAGAATCGTTAAAAGCATCCAGTGATACGGTATAGCTTCCCCTTGCCGGGAAGGTATGGCTCGGATCAATGGAGGTGGAATCGATGGAACTGCCATCGCCAAAATTCCAATACCAGCGCTGAGCATCCTTCATATCACTGGTAAAATCATAGTCTAACGGGTGGTCACAATTTGCTGGTGCCGTATAGCTAACGATCGGCCCCTGAACGTAAATGACACTATCCACTTCCAGTGTATCATAACATCCATTATAGCCGGTAATGAGGGTAACAGTCATCCAGCCCGTATCAACATATTGATGAAATGGGTCAGGATTTGGATCTGTGCCACCATCACCAAAGTGATTCCAATACCAGTAATCAATCAGGCCTAACGAATCGATACTCAAATCCGTGAAATTCGCACCGTCAAATGCGCAGGTGGTATCACGATCCACAGAAAAGTCCGGGGTCATCTTCTTTCCCACCTCAATAACCTTCTTGACACTGTCGACACAACCGAGTTTATTAGTCACCACGAGGGTAACAGTAAAATCTCCATCCTGCATGAAAGTATTGGTGGGATTCTGTTGGGAAGAGGTATTCCCATCATCAAAGACCCATTGCCATGATGTGATGGTTGAATCTGAGGAGGTCTGATCGGTGAAGTTGACCGTTAGAGGCGCACAGCCTTCATCAATATCCGGGCTGAAGTCCGCATCAATGGGGTTAATAACGACATGATTGGTCATCACGATGGTTTTTTTACAACCGTAGGCGTTGGTAGCAACCAGTGTGACCGTGTATGTTCCGGCGGTATTATAGGTATAAGTGGGATTCTTTTGAGCAGATGTAGCACCGTTACCGAAATTCCATTGCCATGACACGGCGCCTGTGCTCAGATCGGTGAAATTTACGGTATGAGGCAATTGACAACCGTAATTCGGTGTTGAGGAAAAGTTGGCGATCATATCAATCACCTCGATCGTTTTTGTCACCGTATCCTGGCAGGTTGCACTACCGTCCCTGGCAATCAGCGTGACAGTGTAAGTTCCCGTGGCGTTATACTTATGAACGGGCTGAACAGAATTGCTTGTACCACCGTCGCCAAAATTCCATCTGTAGGAGGAAGCACCCGAAGATGAATTACCAAAAGTGACATTGGTATTGACGCAAACCGTGTCCGGCAGATTGATCCCGGCAGTAGGTACATCGATGATAATGAAGTTGGGTTTTACAAGGGTGTCCGAACATCCTGCACTATTTGTTACGATCACCGTTACATTGTATCCGCCTGTGCTCGTATAGGTATGTGAAGGCGTCGGCTGATTGGTTGTCGTACCATCCCCAAAATCCCATTGAAATGTAAAAGGTCCGCTACCGCTGGTGGTGGTTCCGAAGTTAACCGCTAATGGTGGGGTACATGCCGAAGTTACATTGGCGGTGATGTTGGATAAATTGGGTGATTCGGATACCTGAACATAATTCGGGATCAAAAGATTGCTTGAACATCCGTTGACATCTATCACCTGTAAGGATACCGGATAAGAACCGGTTGTGGTATAGGTATGTGTAGGGTTCGGATTACCGGAGTTGTTAATATTCCCATCTCCAAAATCCCATATCCACTGGTTAATGCTACCATCTCCCAGGGTTGTAAGGTCATTGAAGTTCACCGTAAACGGCTGGCAACCCTTGCCTCCGCCCGTACCTGTAAAATCCGCCACCGGATTCTTATAAATTGTAATGTAATCAACCAATGTAAGGGTATCACGGTTGGCACCATCCGATACGATCAGGGTTACTGTATATTTTCCAGGATCACCATAGGTAGCGACTGGGTTTTTCAAAAACGATGTATTGCCATTTCCGAATCGCCACTCCCAATAGGTAATGGGGCCGGTGGACAGGTTGTTGAAAATAATTGTTTGTGGACTGCAGCCTGCCGTTTTATTGGACGTAAAATCCGCTGTGACCTGACCTGATACCAAGCCGGTCGTAAGAGACAGCAGTGCAATCAAACAAAAAGGGTGAATGATGAAATTACGGACCTTTTTCAAATGATTTGCAATTATTTGCGAAGATTAACTACCTTTATTCATCAAATATAATAAGTTTTGCGCATAAAGCCGTCCCTTCTTTTCTTTCTGTTTGTTTATCTCCTGATTTCACCCCGGGTTTTCAGTCAGGATGTACATTTCTCTCAGTTTTATGCATCGCCGCTAACCCTCAATCCTGCCGAAACAGGCAACTTTGTGGGGGATTGCCGACTAGCCAACAACTACCGGCAACAATGGAAAGAATTGGGGATCCCTTACCGCACACTCTCCTTATCATATGAGCGTCAGCTTTTCCTAAAGGATCAGCATTTCAGCGCCGGGATCATCCTGGTGCATGACAAATCAGGAGACGCAAAACTTACCGGTAATAAAATGTACCTCTCCGCGGGTTATCACAAACGCGTCTGGGGGCATACGATTCACATGGGTCTCCAGGCGGGATACATCATGAAGAGTTTTTCCATTGATGCTTTGTCTTTCCCCAATCAATGGGATAATTCCCTGGGGCAGTTCAATTCTTCAGATCCATCACTGCCAAATAACGAAAACGCACAGGGCATAGGACCGTCCCTTTCTTATTTCGATCTCAATGCAGGTATCGGATGGACAAAGCGCTTCAATAAGTTCCAACCCGAAGTCGGAGCGGCTTTCTTCCATATCAATCATCCCAGGGAAACATTTTTTAGCACAGGCAACCGGCTTAAACACCGCACGACTTATTACATCTGCGGTCGGTTTGATGTGAGTAACCGCATTTACCTTCGCCCCACCCTCCTCTTCATGTCTACGGTCAATGCACAGGATGCCGTATTAGGTGGCCTCGCAGGATATAACGTGGGGGAGAACAAGTACAAGATCAAATCCTTATTCGTGGGCGGTTTGTTCAGGGATGGGATCAAGCGTAACATGGATGCGGGCATTGCCACGATGGGTGTCCAGTTCAACCGTGTGGATGTGGGTCTCAGCTACGACATCAACATTTCAAGCCTGGAGGTTTACACCAATAACAAAGGTGCATTGGAATTCTCCATCATATACCGTTGTAAAAGTTCTGTACCTTCCAAATTAGCAATCCCCTGTGACCGCCTTTAAGCAAGCCATTGTATTTTTTCTGTTGCTGATCGCCGGTTTTAATGCCGCTGCGCAAACGACGTCCGAAGACATCAACGCCATGAAACCGGGCCGACTGAAACGCTTCGGTCAGCAAGCAGCCAGAATGGGAGACCCGTATTCCGCCATCGATTATTTCCAAAGATACCTTGAACTCAAACCCGGAAACTCCGGCATCACTTACCTGTTAGCTCAGCAATACCTGAGAGCCCGTGATTACGCCACCGCCCTGGAGCTGTTCAAGACAGTCTACGACGCTGATCCGGATAAATACACGCTGGCGCTCTTCTATTATGCCCAGATGTTGCAGATGACAGGGAAGCACAAAGAAGCCGAACCGCTTTTTAATAAATTCCGGAAGGCATACCGCGATGGTCCTGATTCCAAGAAATATACAACCCTCGCCAAAGAATGTGCGGAAGGTTGTAAGATCGCTCCGAGTCTGATCGATTCAGCACTGGAAGTGGAAATCACCCACCTGGATACTTCCATCAACAAAGCCCATGTGGAATTCAGTCCCATTTCCGTCGCCGCCGACCAGATGATCTATGCTTCCCTTAAATCGGATAAGATCCTGTATGTGGTCATAGATTCCGCTGAAAATATGCCGGTAAGAAAATTCTATGCTGCAAAAAAGGAGGGAGAAACCTGGAAAAGTACCGGCGAATTCACCGGACCTTTTAATCAGGACAAAGTGAATACCGGCAATGGTGCCTTTTCACCCGATGGCCAGCGCTTTTATTTCACCCGATGCCAGCCCAATGAAATGGACCAGGTAGTGTGCGCCATTTATATCAGTTATCTCAGGGAAGGAAAATGGACCAGTCCCGAGAAACTTAATGATGAAATCAACGATCCCAGATACACCAGTACACAACCCACCGTGGGCACTGACTCACGCAAGGGGGATGAAATCTTGTATTTTGTGAGCGACAGACCGGGCGGTAAGGGCGGACTGGACATATGGTATACAACATACAATGCGAAAAAAAATATTTTCAAAGAACCCAAAAAGGCAGGTAGCAAGATCAATTCCGTTGGCGATGAAATGACGCCCTATTTCGATATGGAAACGCGAACGCTCTATTTCTCCTCGGATGGATTTCCGGGATTGGGCGGACTTGACATCTTCAAATCCGTCGGGGAACGCACCCGCTGGAGCGAACCTCAGAATGTTGGTTATCCGATAAATTCTGTGGCCGACGACATTTACTTTACCGTGGGCAAGACCAGGGAAGAAGGTTTCTTTGTTTCCAACCGTGAAGGTGGAGTCGCATTGAAAAATCCCACGTGTTGTGATGATATATACAGTTATCGCTGGCTGAAATACGTGCACGTGGCAATCA
>JAGQZQ010000046.1 GCA_020435415.1 Flavobacteriales bacterium | reverse complement strand
TAAATCACGAAGACTGCCAGGCCCAGTGCAAGTAGTCCCAGGATAAAACTGAATACGGCTAAACGGTGCACGGTAGGTTCTCTCTTTCCTGCGGGAGGGGAATCTTCCTGAATTGTAAATTCCGTTTCCGGTTCCCCTGCCTGGTCATCGGTCTTGCGCAAAGGTCTGGGTGGTTTGTATTCTGCTGCCTGTACAGGATATGGTTTTTCAAACACGATAGGTGCTTGCAGCTGGGCAGGAGCCTTGCGTGGGATTGACCTATACGTGATCACTTCCCGTTGCGCCACTGAGGTGTTTTCCGCCTGATGTTTTGCTGAGGGCATTTCAATGTGAAAGCCCTGCCGGTAATGGCGTTTCTCAATGTGACAGGAAGAAAGGAATAGCCAGACAAAGGCAAGACTGGTCAGGCAAAGCTGTATATATCGTTGATGCGATAAGGTCTTGTAGGGAGAATCGAACCTTAACATAAGACTGGTAAATGGTTAACTTCCTGAGTCACTTTTGGCCGCCAACTTTTTCTCAGCTAGTTTAAGTGCTTCATAAGCGTTTATTAAACCACCCGTGGTTGACAAAGATCCGAAACGCACCTTTGATTTGTCTTCCTTGATATTTTGCCCGGGAACATATACTTTCTTTTTGCCGATATCTGTGGATGATTCTAACAGGACTTGCTTGAGCTCCACAGCGGTCAGACCCGGATTGTAGGACCATACAAGAGCGGCGACACCGGTAACCACCGGTCCTGCAAAGCTGGTGCCGTCAGCCTGCCAGTATTTGCTTCCAGGGAAAAGCGTGATCACATCCACGCCCGGGGCAAATACGTCTACCGTATTCTGTCCGTAGTTGGAAAATGAGGCACAGATCTCTTTGCCTTTCTCGTATTGATTTGCACCCACCTCGATCCAGTTGCTTACGGTTTTTCCATCATCGCAAAGGTCCGTAGGGAAATTCTCTCCCAGATCGTTGTTGTGTGCGTCATTGCCTGCTGCATGAATGAGCAATACATTGTGTGCCTCTGCATATTGGATCGCGTCATCCACCATTTTTTTCTGGGGAGAGTATGCCTTTCCGAAGCTCATGTTGATGATATTGGCTCCGTTATCCACGGCATACCAGATGGCCAGCGCCACATCTTTATCATACTCATCGCCATTGGGAACGGTTCTGATAGACATGATCTCTACATTGTCCGCGATCCCATCGGTACCCAGGTTGTTTCCCCGGACAGCCGCAACGATACCGGCCACCCCTGTACCATGATCCGCGCGAGGCCCGATCACATCGTTATTGCCATAATTGCGATCGGTAATATCAGCTGGGTTATCACCAATAATATCAGCACGTGGATTGAAGTCCAGATTAAGATGGTAATTCAGATATTCATCGAGGTAATCCAGATATGCCTGGAATCCTTCTTTGGTGAAGCCCTGCATGTAACGTTGCAGTAGCCATTTTCCGGCCCCTGAAACCTTCTCGTCTGTAGTTGAAAGTGCCATCAGGTCTTCTATGGTCACAGAATCCTTTTTTAGATAGCTTCCAACGATTTTTTCGAATCCGGTGAATAGCTTTCCAACTTCTTCAACATTCTTTTTTGTTTCCTGTTTCTCTTTCAGTTCTGCCTCAAACTTCTTTTTACACTGCACATACATACGGTATTGTTGCTTTTCCGCTGCCGGTAGGGCATTCTCTGAGCTAATACTTTTGAACTTGGGATTCAGGTCGCGATAGATGCGCATGAATTCATATGTCTCGATATTGATGTTATCCCCCTTGCTGTTGCCTAGAAATCCCCATCCGTGAACATCATCGATGTAGCCATTGTTGTCATCATCCACGCCGTTGCCCGGTATTTCATCTGTGTTGGTCCAGACCTTGCCCTTCAGGTCATCGTGTTCGATATCCACACCACTGTCAATGATGGCAACCACCACTTTCTTGGCGGCCTTTTTATCCTTGATGATTTCAGTATATGCCCTGGCAACACTGGCTCCCTCCATCTTGTCCTGTTTGCCATCTTTGTTATACCAGTTAAGGTATTTTCCGTCAAAGGATTCGGGGGTGTCAACACTTTCCTGCGCCACCGATACATTGGGTAAGGTGCTGATAAGGATACCACAGAAATAGAGACTGCGAACGAATTTGTTGGTGATCATATTCATGAAAAGATATTAATAAACGTTACGATAGCGTCATAGGATGCGGTCACGCTACTCCAAAGTTACAAAGTACAATTTATTTACGGGAGAATTACGCAGGTAAGTATGTTCTCGTATCAGAATTTTCCGGTGATCCTGATATTCAGTTGACGGGAGGTAAGGTAATTGGGGACGGCGTACTGCTCGTTGGTTACGTCCTTGACCCAAAGGTATGAGATGACATTGTTTACCTGCAACAGGTTGAACACTTCCATGCTCAACCACAAACTTTTGAATTGCCGGAATAGTCCCCTGCGGTCAGCCTGCCCTTCTTCATCGGCCAGTTGTTTGCTGAAGCCGATATCAACCCTTCTGTATGGAGGCATTCGGTAGGTCTGTTGGTAGCGCTTCTGGGTTGGAGGACCGAAGGGAAGCCCGGTACCGAACAACAGACTCAGGTGTACTTTGTAGGTGGGGTTTTTGGGGAGGTAATCCTGAAAGTAAATGCCCAGGTTCACACGTTGGTCACTGGGCCTTGGTATGAATCCCGGCTCCTGACGAACCCCTGCAGTGTCAATGTAGAAATCATCATTCAGGTCTTCTCTTACCTGCATGACAGAAAGGTTGAACCAGGAGTCGACGCCTTCCACAAATTCTCCATTCAGTTTAAAGTCGATCCCAGTGGCATATCCTCGTGCGTTATTCGTGGCAAAGTAGCGGATTCTGACATTGTCCACTTCGTAAGGGATCAGGTTGTTCAACTTCTTGAAATATACTTCGGAGACCAACTTGAAGTTCCGGTTCCAGGCTTTGAAAAAGTAATCACCACCGGCGATAAAATGGATGGATTGCTGGGCGCGTATTTTCTTGTTCAGTTTACCTTCGATACTCCGGAGTTCGCGATAGAAAGGAGGTTGGTAGTAAAACCCGGAAGCAGCCCTCAAAATGACCTCCCTTTTCCATTTGGGCTTAAATGAAATGGAGGCTCGGGGACTGATCAGTAACTGTTCATTCACATCCCAGTAGTGTGTGCGCAAGCCGGCTGTTATTTCAGTCTCTGTACTGTCATTCAGTTGCCAGTGCACCTGTGCATAACCGGCAAACCGGGTAGCTTCAAGTGCCAGTTTCGCTTTGACAACATCCTGCAGGATGATTGCATTCCCCGGTGCCTGTGGTAAGGAAAAACCCGCGGAATCAATCAGGTTCCATTCACTTAACTGATCATTGATCATTTCCTTGCTGGCGGTGAACTCAAACTGGTAATCTGTGAAATCCTGTTTACGGGTGGCGTTGATGGTACCATTCAGAACCGTCGCATCAAGATAGTTTCTGGCATGATTCAAAAATGTTCCGACACCCCTGTTGAACGCTACATTGCCAAAGTCATCTTTGCCAAAATCCGTTTCCAGTTCGTCGAGGTAATACTGCCCCATGACATCAAAAGTCTCGCTTTCAAAAGTGCGGAATGCCGAACCTATCAGCCGGATATTGGTGATCGGGTCCGGCTCGAAGTTCAGTGTGGTGGCGCCAAAATAGGTGTCGAATGCATCGATTTCCTGACCATCAAAGAACACGCGGAGTTGCAGGGCCTGCTTAACCGTGCCGAACTCCGTAGTTCTGCTTTGAGGAACCACGCGGTAGGTATTTCTTGACCAGTTTGTTAGGCCTTCCCATTTGAGTTTAGGATTGATTCTATAAGTAATGAAGCCCTGAAAGTCTGCGAAAAATGGTTTATAAGATCCGTCGGTGTCCAGGCTTTTTAATACGTACTGATTGGTCTTGTATCGTGCACCAACAACATAAGTGAACCGTTCGTTCTTCGTTGCATTTTCAAGATGAACGGAGCCGCCGAGCAGGGAAGCCGAAACGGTACCGGCAAATTCGGTAGGCTGGGTGTATTTGATATCAAGTACCGACGACATTTTATCTCCATACTTGGCTTCAAACCCACCTGCGGAGAATAGAATACCAGAAACCATATCCGGATTAACAAAGCTCATGCCTTCCTGCTGACCCGACCGCACCAGGAAAGGCCGGTATACCTGAATGCCATTCACATACACAAGGTTTTCATCGAAGTTCCCGCCGCGAACATTGTATTGGGATGATAGTTCATTCGTGGAAGATACCCCGATGCCAACAACCTTGATCAAAGCTTCGATGCTTGGGTTCGGGCTGGGCAGCGTGGCAGCGGGTTTCGGGTCAATGCTGGTCATCATCTCGCTTTCCCGCTTCCGAATTTGCTCGAACTCCAGAACGGGCAGGACGTTCGAATGAATCTTCAGTTGTTTATCCAGCTTTACATCCTTTTTGCCGGAAACGGCGATTTGCTCTGTAAGCCTGCCGAAGGAAATATGCGAGAATACAATGGTAACCTGATTTCCTGAGGGAACCATGATTTCATATTTCCCATGCTCGTCGGACCAGGTGCCGGAAGTGGTTCCCTCCAACGAAACATGTACACCACCAATGGGCTTATTGTCAATTGTGGTAATTTGTCCGTGTACACGAGCCGTATCCTGTGCAAACGAAACCAGGCTGGCGAAGAGAAAGCATAGTATGGATGCTATACGCCCCATGTGGGAGTGTTCATTCTTTTTTACGCTTGAAATCACCCCGTTTCCATGCATCGATAAACTTCATCCATGCCAGTGGGTTCAACAGATTGTTGGGAGGGAGTTGTCCGGCATAGTATAGTTTGGAAGCTTCCTGTTGCATGTATAAGGTGTGGTTCATACTGCCGTCCATTGGCGTTACTTCGTACCTGGCGGCCATCGCTTCCCGGTTAAGATTGCGTTCCGCACGCGCCATATCATCATCGGGTACCTTCAGATTCAGAAACGCATTCCTGAACTCTTCTTTGGTGGGCCAGGGGTAGATCACGGTTTCCTGTAATTGCACGGTATCCGGTGAAAGGCTCTGCATGAGAACGTATCGGTCGTCCGATAAAGTGTCCGGAACAATGAACATGGCCCTTCGGTAACCTACCGATGAAAACACGATGGTGTCCTGTTCTTTAGCCACCAGTGAAAAATATCCGAAATAATCTGCGGTGGTTCCCCGGTGGGTATTCTTGATGACGATATTTACAAAAGGGATCGGGCTCAGGCTATCCCCCTTGATCACCACTCCGGAAATCTGTTTCAGGTCGCGGTCTTTCTGATTGTTTGTGTCCTGCGCAATTACAGCAACAGGAGTCATCAATAAGAGTAAAACACCAACGTTCAGGAATGTTTTCATAAATACATAGGGTTTAACCCGGTACAGGCTGATTTATTGTGATTGAGTTCACCGGCATTCAACCTGTCGTTGTGTCGTTACCGATCAGTTACCGCTCAGCATAACCGGCATCACCAGCATGAGGGTATCTTCGCCTTCTTCGGGTGATTTGGGGCAAAAAATCCCTGCACGGTTCGGTTCGGACATTTCCAGACACACCTCATTGCCTTCCAGGTTGGTGAGTATGTCTGCCAGAAATCTTGAATTGAATCCGATCTCCATATCCTTGCCTTCGTACTGGCACGTCAGTCTTTCGGTTGCTTCATTATTGAAGTCAATGTCTTCCGCTGAGACCTGCAGTTCACTTCCGGAGATCTTTAATCTCACCTGGTGGGTGGTTTTGTTGGAGAAGATGGAGACCCGCTTGATCGAATTCATGATCTGGTCGCGGTCAATGGTAAGCTTGTTAGGGTTTGTTTTGGGGATGACCGCATCGTAATTCGGGTATTTTCCATCGATCAGCCTGCATATGACCTCAAGCCCTTCCAGTGTAAACTTCGCATTGGTGACATTGAACTCTATGGAAACCTCGCCATCGGTGGTGTTCAGTGCATTGCGTAGCAGGTTCAAAGGTTTCTTGGGCATGATGAATGAACTTGCCTGATTCGCCTTCGCGTCTGTGCGGATATACCTGACCAGTTTATGTGCGTCAGTTGCAACGAAGGTGATGTGTTCGGGACTCATTTCAAAAAACACCCCGGACATAACCGGACGAAGTTCATCACTACCGGTTGCAAACAAAGTCTTGGCAATGGCCCGCTCCAAAATTTCGGCTTTGATGGAGAGGGTAGAGGCGCTATCAAGTTCCGGTACCTTGGGGAATTCCTCTCCGTTCTCACCTGCCAGTTTGTATTTTCCATGTTCTGATGATATTTCGATGGCATGTGTTTTTGCATCGATCAGAAATGTAAGGGGCTGATCGGCGAATGTCTTCAGGGTATCCATAAGCAACCTGGCGGGTACTGCTGTTTTGCCGCCTTCCTTGCTTTCCACCGAAAGTATGGTGGTCATGGTCGTCTCAAGGTCGGATGCTGATATGGACAGATTGCCATCATTTAACTCGAACAGGAAATTATCGAGGATAGGTAGTGTGTTGCTGGTGTTGAGAACCCCGCCGATTTTTTGGAGGCCCTTTAATAATGCGCTGCTCGAAACTATAAACTTCATCTGTATGCAGAGTTAAAAAGGTTAGATAGGTGTGTAAGGACGCTGATGAAATTCACATTTCACCTGGCATTTTAAAATACATCACCGGTTGACAAATATATGGTAAAGTTCGATTCATCATGACTGCGACTTTTCAGTTGATGCTATGAACTCAGACAGGGGAAGCATTATCTTATCAAAAACGTAATACTGGATCACCACAAAATCCTTTCCGTCATTGATCACCGCATACATCCGGTCCACATCATACGGGATCAGGTTGCCTGCTTCATCCCTTCTTTCCGAGGGAGATGGTTTTGGGAATGTTCTGATGGATACGGTTTGCCCTTCCAGGTTCTGAACACTGATGATTGCCATGGGAACCGAGCCAGCGACGGAGTCCCTGAAGGATTTGTCGAGCTGGTTAGCTAACGCTTCGTAATTGACTTTCCTGAAATGAAAGAAATATTGTTGCAGCAGTTCCATATCCAGTGACGCCGGATCCAGGTCCATTCCGGTGGCAAGTGCCGTTAATGTAAACTGGTTGGTTGCAGGATCCCTTGTAAGTTGAAACGAACCGCCCGGTTGTTGCGGGTACTCCACTTTGATATTTGCAATTTCCCTTGGCTCGATATTAAAAATGGTCCGTTCCCGCCAATCTTCCGCCTTGGTGAAATAGCGGGTGGAAAGGTATCCGTCGAAGCCGGGGATATGCATGACAAAGGGCCGGCTTGAATTTTCCAGCAACATATAGGTGCCAAGCTGATCCGGTGTTTCGTATCCCACATGATATACCTTCGATTTTTCCCCATCGATATAAATCTCAATCTTTACCGCCTGTGCCGCCATTCTTTTGATCACGTTATCCAGGGCCGCTTTGCCTACCGGCGCTTTGACCCGCACATTCCGGATGGTTTCCAGTAGATTCTGGATCGCATCTTCCCGCGCATCAAATTCGCCATTAACCACCCATTGGCCCATGGCATTTCTTTTGAGATCAACACTGCGATTCTCTTTGTCAGCCATGAAAATCCGGGTGATGGAGGCCGTGTCCTCAATTGCAAAATCTTTTAATTCCTGTTTAATGGTGCCAGATTGCCGGGTCATGAATACATAGGCGATAATGACCACCAGCAAGGCAAGGATGCCTAGAAAAATCAGATTCTTTCCTTTCATATCAATTAGTCACTTGATGCGGGTGGGTTTACTGTTTCATCAGGTTGGTTTTCCTGGCTGTTCTGACCGTACTTTCTTTTGCGTTTCCAGCCAAACACAAAGGCAAATAGAAGAATGATGCCGACCGGAAGGGCCAGGTTAAAGACCTGCCATTGCCCTTTTTCTTCCTTCACTTTTTTCCTGTCCATCAGTCTTAGCCGTAACTCCTTTGACCGGACGGCAAAGATGCCTGATTCGTCAATGAGGTAGTCTACTGCATTCAGAATAAACGTCCTGTTTCCGTAGGGCTGCCGTGTGTAGCGATCCTGATCCATGGGAAGGATATCGCCGGTGGAGCGGCGTACTTCATTTTTGATCACATCTCCGTCACCAACTACGATGATCCGTGTTGGTTTCCCTTTTTCCCTGAAAGAAATGTCTTTGTTTTCTGCGATTACTTCCGGAATACGATTCTTGAAAACCGACTCGAATGAACCTTCAAGAAGAACGCCGGTAGGTACATATGATTTGTTGTATTGGGCAGGGTCAAAATCCTGAATGGCTTGCAGACTCACCCTGGCCGGTGCGTTCATGATTCTTGTATACTTTGATGTGGTGAGCAAAATGGTTTTGCGAATATCCGGTGCACCTACCGTATCTACCTTATTGGCGAACTCCAGTTTGATGGCATCCAGGTTTTTTACAATCGGATGTTGCGCCCGTGATAGGATCAGCGGGAAGAAAGGCCAGGGGTAGAGGCTTTGTTGGGGAATGTTGCCATTCTGCCCGGTCACCACGGGGATCTGTGCAGCAAGCTGTCCGTCCATAACCAGGTTGGAGTTGATGCGGGCGCCATACTTGAAGAGCATGTCCAGTAGATTGACATCAAGCGCAATTCCGGGAACGGCATTGGATGTACGCAGGCTGTCCATGCTTGTAAAGACGGCATCAATGAGGAATAATGCCTTTCCGCCATTCATGATATATTGGTCAATGATAAACTTGTCTTTCTCCGAAAATTCCGTTTGTGGTTTGGCGATGATGATCACATCCTTGTCTTTGAGACTCCCCAGTTTCCCGTTAATCCGAACACGTTCCACATCGTAAGAGTCGGAAAGGGAAAAGGTAATGTCCCTGACTTCTTCTTCGGCCAATTCTCCATGTCCTTCGATAAAGGCCACGGCAGGTTTCTTATGCAACTTGAGTTTACGGATGGCGTTGGCCATTTCGAACTCAATGGTTTGAATGGAATTATTCAGAGCCATTTCCGGTGGAACGCCCATCTTGTTTTGCAGCAATTGCAGTGGCATTTCCCGACCTTTATAGGTGATGATCGCTCCCGGGAATATGACGGATTCTGTTCGTCCGTCTTCCTGCTGCACTTCCAGATTGGTTGGTTTTAATCCTTTGCGTACAAGTTGGGTAAATATATCCCGTTTTTGTTTCTGATCGGCGCCTGCAAACGGATCAATGAATTCGTATTCGATGTTATCGCCCGCGTAAACCCGGAACTCATCAAGCATTTCCCTGGTTGCATCCCGGAGGCGTTTGAAACCGGCAGGGAATTGTCCTTCCAGATAAACCTTCACATAGGCCAGATCATCCATATCCCTAAGCATGTCCTTGGTTTCATTACTGAGAGAGTAACGCTTCTCCGAAGTGAGGTCCAATCGGGTATAGAAAAATGAACCGGCAATGTTGACCAAAATAATGATCGCCAGTATCAGGGACACCTGGATGATATTCTGCTTACGTACGTCTTTTCTCTTCACGCGAATCGGAGTTAAAACCCAACTACCATTTTCTGCTTTCCAGTATCACCTTGGTTAATGTTAGGAACAGGGCACTGAAACATCCGAAGTACAGCACATCTCTTGTATCAATCACGCCGCGGCTGAGTGAGTTATAATGCGCATCAATGCCCAATTGCTGAATTGTGCGGTCAATGGACGAAAACACCGGCATGGTACTCAGGGACTCAAAGCCATAGTAACAAAAGAAGCATAGAAAAACGGAAAGGATAAAGGCCACGATCTGATTTTCTGTGATGCTTGATGTGAAAATGCCAATGGCAACAAAAGAGCTGCCCAGAAACAAAAGACCGATATATGAACCCCAGGTGCCTCCGTTGTCAATATTTCCAACAGGATCAGCCAGGGTATAGACCGTATAATAATAGATCAGGGTAGGAATCAGACTGAACAAAACAAGCAGCAATCCGGCGAAGTATTTTGCCAGAATGATCTGCAGGTCGGTAAGTGGCTTTGTCATCAACATCTCTATCGTCCCACTTTTCTTCTCATCCGCAAATGAACGCATGGTGATGGCTGGGATAAGGAACAAAAACACCCAGGGAGCAATCCCGAACATCGGCGCCAGGGTGGCATAACCAGCCTCGAGGATATTGGTGTCTTCTTGTAGCAACCAAAGGAACAGGCCGTTCACCACAAGAAAAACAATGATGACAATATAGCCTATCAGCGAAAAGAGAAAACTGTTTATTTCCTTTTTGAGCAATGGTATCATTAGGTTCGGAATTAACCCGGACAGGAAAGCCAAAAGTAATAAGTTCTTTATAGAGGGAGAAGCCTATAATCACCGAGTTATTCACAATGCTTGTGAAAAAGCCGTGCAGGGAAAAATCGGTATGGAATGATTATCTTTGGCCTCCTTTAAAACACGCCACCATGGCTGAAATGATAAAAATAACACTGCCGGATGGAGCAGTGAAGGAGATTCCGAAGGGAACCACCTCCCTTGATGTGGCGAAAAGCATCAGTGAGGGGCTCGCCAGAAATGTGCTGGCTGCCAAAGTGAATGATCAGGTGTGGGATGCCACGCGTCCGCTTGATACCGATGCAACCCTCCAGTTACTGACCTGGAATGATAAGGAAGGAAAATCCACCATGTGGCACTCTTCCGCTCACCTTTTGGCGGAAGCCGTTGAGGCGATATATCCTGGTGCCAAATTCGGTATCGGGCCTCCCATTGATCATGGCTTCTACTATGATATAGATCTGGGTGACCGGGCGCTGACCAGTGATGATTTCGAAAAGATCGAATCAAAAATGAAGGCGCTCGCCAAGGAAAAGAATGCCTACCTGCGGAAGGAAATATCCAAGAAGGACGCCATTGAATATTTCAAAGACAAGGGAGATGAATATAAACTGGAATTGTTAGAAGACCTGGAGGACGGGAAGATCACCTTTTATACTCAGGGTGGTTTCACCGATCTGTGCAGGGGACCTCACATTCCCGATACCGGCTTTATCAAAGCCATCAAGGTGCTGAGTGTTGCCGGTGCTTATTGGCGGGGTGATGAAAAACGCAAGCAACTTACCCGTTTATATGCGATCACGTTCACCAAGCAAGCGGAGTTGGATGAGTACCTGGCCATGCTTGAAGAGGCCAAAAAGAGAGACCACCGTAAATTAGGGAAGGAATTGGAGCTGTTCACATTTGATGATGATGTGGGCCCCGGTCTTCCCTTATGGTTGCCGAAAGGTGCGGAAATGATCGAGCAACTGGAAGGCCTTGCCAAGCGTACGGAACGTAAAGCAGGATATGTGCGTGTCCGGACCCCTCATCTGGCAAAAGAATCGATGTACCTCACCAGCGGTCATCTGCCTTATTATGAAGACAGCATGTTCCCGGCTATGGAATTTGAAGGTGGCAAATACTACCTCAAAGCCATGAACTGTCCGCATCACCATAAAGTATATTCCTCGCAATCCAGAAGCTACAGGGACCTGCCGCTAAGGATCGCAGAGTACGGAACCTGTTACCGTTATGAGAAGTCCGGGGAATTGTTCGGATTGATGCGCGTCAGGTCGCTTCAAATGAATGATGCCCATATCTATTGCACCAAAGAACAGTTTGCCAAAGAGTTCAAGGCGGTGAATGATATGTACGAGAAGTATTTCAGGATATTCGGGATTGATAAATACCTGATGCGCTTTTCAACGCATGCCCCGGAAAGACTTGGTGTGAAGTATGTGAATATGCCTGAGCTCTGGAAGCAAACGGAAGATATGGTGCGTGAAGTGCTGGAAAGTTCAGGGGTGCCCTATGTGGAAGTGGCCGATGAAGCTGCGTTTTACGGTCCCAAAATAGATGTACAGGTATGGAGTGCCATCGGTAAAGAGTTTACCCTTGCGACCAACCAGGTGGATTTTGCCCAGCCGGAAAGCTTCGGGCTGACTTATACCAACCAGGAAAACGAACATGAACGCCCCATCGTGATTCACAGAGCTCCGCTTGGTACACATGAGCGTTTTATAGGGTTCCTGATTGAACACTACGCCGGTAACTTCCCATTATGGCTTGCGCCTGACCAGGTGGCGATTTTACCTATCAGTGACCGTTATATGGATTACGCTGAAAATCTTTTACAATTGCTAAAAAATTCCGATATTCGCGCCTTCTTAGACCACAGGAGTGAGAAGATCGGGCGCAAAATCCGTGACACGGAGATGAAAAAAGTGCCTTATATGTTGGTGGTCGGGGAGAAGGAAGCCATGGAGAATAAGATATCCGTCCGGAAACACGGAGAAGGTGATCAGGGTGTGATGGATGTGGATGGTTTTATTCGCATGGTGCGTGAAGAGGTGGCATCCGGCCTGGAAATATCGGATGTTGAATTGAATGAAGTTTAACCAAAAAAACAGGAAACAATAGCTACTCCAAGAAGACCCTTCGTCAGGCAAAAGAAAAGAAGGGAACATTTAATCAACGATGAGATCCGGGCCACCAAGGTAAGAGTGGTCGGTGAAGATATAGAACAAGGCATCTACTCCCTGCAGGAAGCCTTGAAAATTGCTGAAGATGCGGGGATGGATCTGGTTGAAATTTCTGCAAAAGCCGACCCCCCGGTATGCCGGGTGATCAACTATCAGAAATTCGCTTACGACCAGAAGAAGAAGAAGAAGGAGTTAAAGGCGAAAGCCTCTAAGATCGTCGTGAAGGAAATCCGTTTCGGTCCCAACACAGATGATCACGATTTTAATTTCAAAGCGAAACACGCCGCCAAGTTTTTAAAAGACGGCGCGAAAATAAAAGCGTTTGTGTTGTTCCGCGGACGCTCTATTGTTTATAAGGACAGGGGACAGATCCTGCTGCTGAAGTTGGCGCAGGAATTGGAAGACCTTGGAAAAGTGGAACAAATGCCAAAACTGGAAGGAAACAGGATGATCATGTTCCTGGCTCCAAGAAAGTAACGAATCTTAGAAAAGAAGCAGTCATGCCGAAGATGAAAACCAACTCCAGCGCCAAGAAAAGGTTTGCCTTTACTGGTTCCGGAAAGATCAAAAGAAAACACGCCTTCAAAAGTCATATCCTGACCAAGAAGTCGACCAAGAGAAAAAGGAACCTCACCAAATTTACCACGGTGAATCCTGCGGACCTTGGAAATGTCAAGCTAATGCTGACAGTAGGTAAATAAGTTTTTTATTCACCCGGTATCCAGCTTAAAGTTTCCCATGAAAGGGAGCGCTGTCTGCCAAAACAAATGAACGCATGCCAAGATCAGTAAACTCCGTGGCCGCTAAGGCCAGAAGGAAAAAAATCCTTAAGCAGGCCAAAGGCTATTTCGGTAGAAGAAAGAACGTCCACACCGTTGCGAAGAATGCCGTTGAGAAAGGACTGAAATATGCTTATACCGACAGACGTCGTAAAAAGCGTGACTTTCGTGCCCTTTGGATCCAACGTATCAATGCCGGTGCAAGACAAAACGGTTTGTCTTATTCCGTATTGATCGACAAGCTGAACAAGAACAAGGTAGAGATCAATCGTAAGATGCTTGCGGAAATGGCATTGCACGAACCTGAAGCATTCAAGTCTTTGGTGGAAGGTCTGAAGTAAGACGAATACATCAACCCAAAATAAAAACCCCGTGTGATCACACGGGGTTTTTTTATTTCAGAGTTTTTTAACCCGGTCCAGTAAGAGTTCCCTGTACATCTTTCCGATCGGGATTTCCTTCTGGTCGCCAAGCATGAGGGAGGTGGAGTGAATGGCCGAAATATGGCTCATGTTTACGATGAACGACCGATGGACCCTGCAAAAATTATAGGGCATCAGTTTTTTCTCTATCTCCTTCATCGTACGATTCACAATGTAACGCGTATCGTTGGTGTAAAGAAGAATATAGTCTTTCAGCGCCTCAACCCATAATACTTCTGACAACTCCAGGCGCTGAAAGTGTTTTCCGGTGTGAATAAAGATTGGTTGCAAGGCGTGGTTAAAATTATACCCCTCCTACGACCATCCTGATTTTTCGTTTCAATTTTAACAATCAGAATCAACTCAAACTTCCCAACGTCGATGATCCGACCTAAAGTCTGGCAGCCTGCACATGCATCCAGTCGAAGTTGCGACTGCGTCCGAGGCTTAGCCAGCCTTCATCTTCCCAATATTTCCACCATGCATCATACTCCGGCTGTGCAAAAAGCGCCCGGTCCCTTCCCCAGTCTAATTTATTATGTTCAGGATCAAAGTCCAACGCAATACCCCAGGAGTGTGTAGAGTAAGTTGTACCACCACGCTTTTTTCGAACATTCAGACAACCTCCGAAGACATCCAGATTCAACCGTTTAAGTTCTGCCATGCCGTAGTGATCTTTCACCTTTGTCAGCACCCGAACAAGGCTTGCGCTAACTTTTGTGTGACATGAGGTCCGGTTAACTATGGTTTTTTTGTCCCATGCCAATCGCATCGGATAGGGGAGTTCTGTTTTTACCTGGTTGGTTCCAACATCGCCATAATAGGCGCGAAGGGAAGCTTCATCCTGCATCGGCCAGCCATTTGGATTGGGGTTAGGTTTGATAATATCAACCTCGTCAGGCCGCCAACTACTTACCGTGATCCCTTTTTCCAACAACGCCTTTACGGTATTGTATGCATATTCTGTTTGGGGACCCCATAAACCGTCTATAGGTCCGGGTTCGATTTTATTCTCCTTGGCCAGAAGCTGAATAAAGGCGATGCACTTTCGGTTGACCGGCCACGCTTTGTTGATTCCCTGAACGGTATTCAGGGCTGCTTCTGTTTTTGAACCGGCAATCCCGTCAACGCCTACGCGTTTGCCTTTTCTGTTCAGCATCTGCTGAACGAATATGATTCGCTGTTTCATGATAAATGTGTTTTTACCTCCGATTTTTATTAGCTCTGGCAACCATAAATATGGTAGATCATCGCCCTGGCCAAATGTAAGGCCAAACTTAACCAATCCACCTCACATCTAAAACCCCTTCATTGAAACCGCCGCCGGCAATGCGGTCAAAATATGTACCTTGGCAGATAAGGGACGTTATATAAGATATGGTGAGATTTACGGCTTTGTTACGACTGAATAAGAGATGGATGCTTCAGGTATTGCTCCTTTTATTTACGCGTTCGGCTTTCTCGCAAAATCTGATCCCGAACGGAAGCTTTGAAGATTCTGAGATGAATCAGCCTGTACCATGGCGGCAACCCATACCTCCTTTCTTTCATTTTGCTAAACACAATCGCACCAACCCTGCTGAAGATGGTACAAATTACAATGGCCTATGTGTCCGGAAATCTGCATTGAATGAAAATCTTCAGGTGGTCCTGGTCAGGCCGCTTGTTAAGGATTCCCTTTATTGTTTTTCGATGAGTTGGAGAATTTTTACCGGACAACGGTGGGGAAGAGAAAACCTCAAGCATATGTCTTTGTTTTTCTCAGAGGATACCTTCTTTGTGAGTCGCACACGTAAATTGAATGTGGAAAGCCATGTGATACTTTCCACAGAGGGACTGACCGAGTCCTGGACCCGGGTGGAGGGGTATTACCGTGGTCGCGGAGGTGAACAGGTCCTGACCCTGGGAAGTTTTACGGATCCCGATTATGATGTGGAGGAAGAGATCAATGTGCAGCAACTGATTGATGAAACAATGGAGCAACTTCGTCTGCAACATGTTGGCCGGTTGGATGCACTTGCACTGGAACGGGACTCACTCACCAGGATCATGAAGGACAATATGCTGGGGTTTAACGGTGGGATGCCGGGGCAGGAGGCCAAGTCTCCGTCAAAGAAAGAAAGGAAGAAAATAGAAGAGCGTAATCTGTCGGTTCGCAATCAGATTGGCGCTCTTAAGGAAAAGGAGGCGGCCATACACCTGAAGTTCGAGGAAGATAAAAAGCTGGTGATCCGTCATGTGGTGGACAGTATCTCGAGGAAGATGGGCAGCTTTGATGTGCGTGTGGAATTTGATAACCTGTCTCTTATCCTGTGTCCTGATCAACAGGCCATTCCTCTTGTGCTTGCACATGAAATCAAGCAGCCGGAGCCCCCCACCGGCGAGCCTCAACCGGTTGAGCTTCGTGATGTACTTTTTGAAACGGCAGAGGCCATTCTTGTGCCTACGTCACTTAAAAGCATTGACAGTCTGGTGACCGTCCTTCAACAACAACCTGACAGGCATGTGAAGCTTCTGGGGCATACGGACATCGTGGGAAATGAACGGGACAATTATGACTTGTCGAAACGAAGAGCCAGAGCGGTCGCAGACTACCTGGTTGCCCATGGCATCGGTTCAGAAAGGATCACCTGGCAGGGCTACGGAAGCAGTCGTCCGAAATATCCCAACGATACAAAGGAGAACATGCATAAGAACCGCCGGGTGGAGTTCTTGCTTAGTCCTTAATGAGCAGCATAAAAGCCTAGGGTCTTCTTTACCTCTTCGGGCAGTGGTGGCAGTGCCGAACGCGGTATAAGTAAAGTAGAAATGCGATGAAGATCACGGAATACCTCATGCTTCTCGGCGGTATTCTTCAAATAATCATGACCTGAAGATCCACCGGTGCCGATCTTCTTGCCCAGCATGCGCTTTACCATCTGTGCATGACGGAAGCGCCAGGTTGTGAACAGTTCATCCATATCCATCAACCTGGTTAGAAGTTGGTATGGCATCCGCAAAATAGGCTCGTCGCGGTATAGCTGGATAAATAGGGCGGCCAGGGTAGCAGATTGAGATAAGGTCTCATCCGCATCCGGAGCATCTTGTTCACCGGATAATGCCTGTTGAAAGAATTCAGCCGTACCATCCAGCATCTTCAGGCGTATTTGTTTTTCCTCTTCACCGATATAACCTGTTTCCTGAATGGCTTCTCTTTCGGCGGTGATCATTTCCTCAACTGCCTTCCTGTACTGATCAAGGAAGGGGAATGCATCAAGTTTTACGAAGGGGGTTCGCTCCAGCCATTGTCCTACCAGCTGTGCAAGAGAGTTTCCTGCCTCAAGGTTTTCGAGCTCCTTCATCTGACTGTCAGAAAATACACTGCCATAGGGTTTTTGGTTGTAGGTGATCCTTTGACCTTGTTTTAAACCCATCATGACCTCTACCTTCCTGAACTGAAAACTTTGAAAGCCGGAAGCGGGGATCAGGTAATTTCTGAACTCCAGAAAATCCAGAGCGGTCATGGTTTCCAGAACCCTGATCTGATCGATCATGATTTTCTGGATCTCTATGATCCGTTCCGTTCTTTGTGATGCAACGCCGATCTGACGTTCATCGATCACGGGTTGATCAAATATGGCCATCATCGATTCCAGTTCATGCAGGATTTGCTTAAACCATAGCTCATAGACCTGGTGAATGATGATGAATAGCATTTCGTCGTGGGCAGGCTCACCCAACGCTTTGCTTCGAAGGGATTGTGCGCTTAATATCTTGTCAAGCTGCAGGTATTCGGCATAGTGCACCGAAGCGAATTTATTACTTGAACTCATGGGGTTGCTCATTAAGTAGGATCGCAAATATAATGGTTTCCCATTGCCCGGCAGGTTGATTCATTCGTACCACCTTGTGTTATTTGCAATCCCATGGAAAAACCCTATTTTTACCCGCGTTAAATGAAAGCTAAGCATTCGAACACATGAGCGTACTGATTGATAAAAATTCCAAGGTGATTGTACAAGGTTTCACAGGAAGTGAAGGTACTTTTCACGCAGGTCAGATGATTGAATATGGAACCCAGGTCGTGGGTGGTGTAACGCCCGGTAAGGGCGGTCAGACCCATCTGGAAAAACCCGTGTTTAATACGGTTGCAGAAGCAGTAGAAAAGACCGGCGCAAATGTTTCGATCATTTTTGTACCGCCACCCTTCGCCGCAGATGCGATTATGGAAGCTGCCGAGGCTGGTATTTCTGTGATCGTCTGTATCACAGAAGGTATTCCTACCAGAGACATGATCGCGGTGAAAGAATACCTCAGCGGCAGACCCGTCAGGTTGATCGGTCCCAACTGCCCGGGTGTGATTACCGCAGATGAAGCAAAAGTGGGTATCATGCCTGGCTTTGTATTCCAGAAGGGTCGGATCGGTGTGGTTTCTAAATCAGGTACATTAACCTATGAAGCGGCGGATCAGATCGTGAAAGCCGGCCTGGGAATATCTACCGCAATTGGTATTGGCGGAGACCCCATTATCGGAACATCCACCAAAGAAGCGGTTGAACTGTTTATGAATGATGCCGATACCGATGGCATCGTGATGATCGGTGAGATCGGTGGTGGCATGGAAGCGGAAGCCGCACGCTGGATCAAAGAGAACGGTACCAAACCCGTTGTCGGATTTATTGCCGGACAAACAGCCCCTCCCGGAAGAAGAATGGGTCACGCAGGTGCCATTGTGGGTGGAGCTGAAGATACGGCAGCAGCCAAAATGAAGATCATGCGTGAATGTGGTATTCACGTTGTAGAATCTCCAGCAACCATCGATGATGAAATGAAAAAGGCACTGGAGAAGGTAGGGGTAGCGATAAATTAATTAAGAATTAAGAATTAAGAAAGAAGGTTGGACGATTGTTCAACCTTCTTTTTTTGTGCACCTCCCTAATATTCGATCATATACTTCAAGGCAAGGTGGATGCCACCTGTAGCGGTGTGCGTGGTGTATGCATCCGTGTACTTGCTGTACGGAATCCCTAAAGCATCCACACCTTGAAAATCGCTCAGGCCGAATGTAAACCGAAAGCCTGCCGTTAAAAGCAACTGATCACCGAGATTGCCTTCCATGCCGAAGCCGATCACCGCTGAGATGTTGTTCTTGTTAAAGCTGGTCTTCACATTGGTGTTGTCATGCAGGGTAATCTTTGTGGAGTCAAACGACATGGTAAAATTCGCCTTATTGACCAGCGAATACATTCCCCCGATTTCAAAGTAGGAGCCGGAGTTTGCCTTCACCACGGCTACAAGAGGCAGGTCCACTGCTTTCACAGCCGTTTTTGAATGGTACTGTAATGTATAGGATGCGCCACCTTTATACTTCTGCATATATGAAGCCATGAAAATGTCCAGCTCAATCCCGAAATTGTCATTGAAATACGATCCGAGGTTCACGCCGTAACCATAGCCGAATGATGGTTCGTAAGCCTGTTCGGTTTCATCGGCATCAGAAGTGTTCTTGTTCAGAAACCAGGTGCTTCTGGCTGTAGCGATAGGTCCTACATTAAATGAACCTGAGGAGCGTGGTTGAGCAAATGCCGGTAGTGCCGGAATAGAGGAAATAACCGTTAGGGCAATCAACAGATGTTTTTTCATAAGGAAGGAGTTTAGCGGCCTGTCGTTCGATGACATACCGTACGGTTGATCAGGTAAGCGAGATCCCAGTTGAATTCGATCATGAACTGGGCGGAAAAAGGATTGGTGGGTGCATAGCTGTCGTACACCACGGGAAAGGTGGGGTCATTGTCAGGAAAATGCACGTTGTTATCCTTGCCGCCTGAATCACTTAGAATATCTCCGAATCCATACATGAATCGCAGGCCGAGGGCCATATTGAAATTGTCAATGCCTGTGCCTACCCATCTTCCGAAACCGAATACGCCGGACATATACGAGTGATTAAAAGCGTTTGTGACATCGCCACGTTCAACGCCGATGAAGTTTCCGGAATGACTTTCTGAGACTCCGCTTATAATGGAAAATTGCGGTCCCATTTCAATATAAGCCCCTGATAGGTTCAGGCGCAATAAAACCGGTATATCCCAGGCTTTCATATTGACCTTGGTATTCCAGGACACATTCAAAGATGTGTCATTGCCGGAATAATTCTGATTGAAAAAGGAATACAATCCATCTCCGGTTATCTCAAAAATATTGGTGATGTTAAATCCGGCCTTCACACCTGCACATCCGCCGAATGTGAAATTGTGCTCCAGGTACCCGTCGTTAAAAACGTTGGAGTTCATAAGCCATGTTGTTCCAACGCCGCCTTTGGCACCCAGGTCAAACCAAACAGTTCCTTTCTTGCCGCCCTGGGCACGAATCGAATAATTTATCAAAAGGAAGCAGGAAATCAGAATCGGTAGGATCTTCTTCATAAATGCGCTCTTCGACTGTTGCGTAACAAAAATATGATTCTTTTGGCGCAAATCAACACCAAAAATGCTGTTCCGAATACGTACCAATATCATTATCTTAGCCCTTATCAAACCCACCCCCATGAAAAAGCTTTATTTTTTATTCGGCCCGACCGTTATGTGCTTCTTTATGTTCGTTGCATCCGTTAGTGGACAATGTACCCCGGATCCGCAATATACGAAGGGAGGTATTTACCCTGACTCTGTTACCAATCTGCCACCCGCGTATGTAGGCACTCCCTACTCGGAGACGATCACCCTGGTGGTTCCGGCAGATACAGTGAAAGGGCCGTTTACCATTCCTATTGACTCGGTCGTGCTGAAAGGTTTTGTAGGCTTTCCTCCTGGATTTACGTATGCATGCAACCCCAATCGGTGTGTTTGGCCGGGAGGTACCACCGGTTGTGTGGTCATTACCGGAACCCCGAATGCCGGTGATGAAGGATCGTATCCATTGACCGGCTATGTGGAAAGTTATGCCGGTGGGATTACAGCACCCCAAAGGGATACGGTAACATACCTTTTGATAAAGGTAAACACACCCCAAAGTACACAGGATATGGACGGGCATCTCATGCTTTTACATCCTGCATTTCCAAGTCCGGCAGATGGACAAGTAACCCTTCAGTTAACGTCACGTTCATCCGGGTCAGCAACCATTGCCATGACTGATGCACCGGGCCGTGTTCTGCTGAAGGAGCAGAAGCCCCTGGGTTTTGGAATGAACACTTTTCAATGGGATGTATCTGAATATGCAGCCGGTGTTTATTATATCAGGGTAGAGATGGATGGCTTTACCAGTGTGACATCTTTCCTGGTTCGACATCCGTAAGAAGAATTACCACATGATTTCCATTGCATCCTTTCAGCGTGCGGGCTGCGCGATTATCATGCTATTTCTGTTTTTAGCTGTTTCTGTTTCCGCGCAAAAGACTATCACAGGAAAAGTGGTGGATGGGGAGTCAGGTGAACCATTGCCTGGAGCAACGGTTTCGGTTTCGGTTGATAAGGGTACATCGACCGACCCATATGGTCACTTTATCATAACGATTTCCGATAAGGATTCCCTGCTGGAGATCCGCTATGTAGGCTATCAGACTTTGCAGCTGAAAATTAAGGAACAACCGGAATTTTCTTCTGACAGAGTCTGGGTTATTCAGTTAACACCCGCCACCAACATGCTTGATATAACGGTGGTTACTGCCAGCAGGTCAAACGAAAAACCGGAGACTGCCACCGTAACGGTAGACGTTCTTCCTCCGGCGCAATTGAACAACCGGCCTGTGCTGTCTACAGAGGAGACCGTCAGCCGTATTCCGGGATTGCATGTGATCGATGGTCAGGCCAACATTCGTGGGGGCAGCGGATTCAGCTATGGCGCCGGAAGTCGTGTTTTGCTTCTGGTAGACGACATACCGATGATATCCGCGGATGCAGGCGATGTGAAATGGAACTTTCTTCCTATGGAAAGTCTGGAAAGGGTGGAGGTGATCAAAGGAGCATCATCGGCGCTCTACGGATCCTCCGCTCTCAATGGTGTGATTCACCTAAGGACCATCCAGCCAACAGATACGCCAATGACCAGGATGATGGCCTGGGGAGGAATGTATGGAAACCCTGTTCGGATTGATTCTACCGGTAAGTCGTCACAGCTGCTTAAATGGTGGGATGGAAGGGCACCCGCCTTGTATGGTGCGCATGCTGTTCACGCAAGGAAATGGAATGACATGGATTGGGTGATTTGTGCAAACGGTACGGCAGATGAAGGGTATAGGGAAGGGGAGATGGAGCGGCGATTCAGGGTATCTGCATCCGTCAGGCAATACCTGGGTAAAGATGATCGGTGGACATGGGGTACGAGGGTGAGTGCTATGTGGATCGAAAGCCGTTTGTTTCTGTTATGGATGAATGCGGACTCTGGTGCATGGAAGCCTTTTGGCGGCATAGACCCCGCAACAACTACCTTGAATTGGTACTCAGGAAGTCGCTGGGCACTGGATCCGTATGTGATCTACAGAAGTGAGAACGGTGGTAAACATGCACTTCGTAACCGGTTATACATGGTTGTAAACAACTCACGAACCGGTCAGGGGGCAAAGAGTTACGTTCAATACCATGAATACCAGTACCAGAAAAACCTGAATGAGTTTTGGATGCTCAACGCCGGAGCGGTTTTGTCCAGACAGCAGGTGAGATCTGAATTATATGGAGACCATCATGGAGTGAATGCGGCAGTATATGGACAGGTAGACCGGAAGGGAGAGCGTACCCGATGGTCTGTTGGTTTGCGGTTTGAACATTTCAGGGTGGATACAGCCATTACCCGTTCTTCTGTCACAATACCGTCAGCACTATCTTTTGACCGGAACACATCCTTTGTAAGCAGGGAAAAGGTTTTGATCAGCCGATCACCGGTGAAGCCTGTCCTGAGGCTGGGCGTTAACCGGAGGTTTGGCAAGGCCACCTTTATCAGGGCTTCCTATGGCGGAGGGTATCGCTTTCCTTCGGTGGCCGAAAAGTTTGTCAGCACAGAAGTGGGTGGATTAAAGATATTCCCCAACCCGGACCTGCAACCTGAAACTGGCTGGAGCGCAGAAGCAGGAATAAGGCAGATATTTAAAAAGGGGAAGGTGTCCGGATTTGTTGATGTGGCCCTTTTTCTGACGGAGTATCAGAACATGATGGAATTTACTTTCGGACAATATTATCCGCCCTCTATCACCAATCCCGACCTCAACCAATACCTCCAATATTCAGGATTCAGATCAGAAAATGTTGGAAATGCCCGGATTTCGGGAACGGATGTTTCAGCATACATTTCAGGAAAGATCAGGAAGGTAACCTGGAGTTTATGGACTGGCTATACCCTGGCAAACGGGTCCAATATCAATCCCGATTCGACATACCTGGAAACCTTATCGGATCCCGAAAGTTCCCTTTTAAAATACAGGTTCAAGCATTTGTTTAAGGCAGAGACACAGGTGAAATGGCGGCACTTTTCGTGGGGTGTTCAAACAGTTTTCCACAGTTACATGGAAAATGTGGATAAGTCCTTTGAAGAACCTTTGCTTGGAAATATTGCATCAACTAAATTGCTTCCTGGCTTAAAGGAGTATAGAGATCTGAACAATACCGGACCGTGGGTGTGGGAAGCGCGTTGGCAGTGGGATATCACCAGGAAGTGGACTACAATAATCAGTGTCCGGAATCTGTTTAACAAGGAGTACATGGAAAGGCCGGGCGACATCCAACCATCCCGCACCATGTTGATTCATTTAAAATTGGCTTTTTAAACCTCCAGTTATGTTACAGAAATTAAGAGCATTCATCGTTGCTATGTTGTTGGTGCTACTAGCACTGGCAGTGGTTCATGATGTAACTTCAAGCAGTGAAGCGCAATTCCTGACAAGGTACAGTTACCTTATCGCAACACTTCCGCTCATGGCATTAAGCGTGCTTTGGTTGTTAAGATCCAAGCCGGAAATGAAAAGGAAATAATTGCAATGTTCTAGGCTATCAGGCCATCACGCATGGTTAGCTTGCGATCGGCCATATTGGCCAGTTCCTCATTATGGGTGACAATCACAAAGGTCTGATTCAACTGATCCCTCAACGAAAAGAACAGTTCATGTAATTCTTTCGCCGCCGTTGAGTCCAGGTTACCGGAAGGTTCATCGGCCAACACCACGGCAGGATCATTAATCAGAGCCCTGGCTACCGCTACACGTTGCTGCTCACCACCGGATAGTTCATTGGGTTTGTGATCCAGTCTTTCTGATAACCCCAATTTAGCGAGCAATGTCCTGGCTTTTTCACGAACCTCATTTTCTTGTCTGCCTGCTATAAAACCCGGAATGCATACGTTTTCTTCCGCGGTAAACTCGGGAAGAAGGTGGTGGAACTGGAAAATAAATCCGATTCTGCGGTTCCGGAATGCAGACAGCTTCTTATCGTTGAATTGAGTGACATCCTCATTCTCTATCCTCAGCAAGCCTGTATCCGGGCGGTCCAGCGTACCGATGATCTGCAGCAGTGTTGTTTTTCCGGCACCGGAAGCACCAACGATCGATACGATCTCACCCTCTTTTATGTTCAAATGGATGCCCTTCAATACCTGAAGAGAACCATAGGCCTTTTCAATTTGCGTTGCTACGATCATGGGGGTAAAGATAATAGTTTGTAGTAAGCAGTATACAGTAGGCAGTTGGTAGTTGGTAGTTGGTAGTTGGTAGTTGGTAGTAGGCAGTGGGGATCGTTGTCAGGTGGAGATGCCATACCGCAAC
>JAGQZQ010000045.1 GCA_020435415.1 Flavobacteriales bacterium | reverse complement strand
AAATAATAAACACAGAGAGCACAAAGAAGGCACAGAGTTACACGGAGTACTTCATCTCAACACATCTCTCTGTGCAACTCTGTGAGAAACCTCCGTGCAGCTCTGTGATAGAAAAAAACCATGTTCACCATGAATCCAGAGAGGTTGCTTTTTTTAAAAATAATAAACACAGAGTCCACAAAGAAGTCACGGAGTTACACGGAGTACTTCATCTCAACGCATTCCTCTGTGCAACTCTGTGCAAACCTCCGTGAAACTCTGTGATAGAAAAAAGTCATGTTTGGAAAGAACCCAAAGAGGTTCTTTTTTTAATTGATAAGCACAGAGAACACAAAGAAGGCACGGAGTTACACAGGGTATGTCGTCTCAAAGCATCCCTCCGTGCCGATCTGTCAAAACCTCATGGTCATGTGTTAGTGAAATATCCTTTGCATTCGTAAATCCGGCATAATATCGGTTGTCTGATTCGGAAAAGTATAGAACTTACATTTTCTTGCTTATGTAAGACTTCTGGGTACATTTTCCTTTGGTATACATTACGGTCCATAGCTTTATACCGAATTACAAAGCCGTTGTTATGAAGGAAAATACGTTAACGGAATCAATTATTGGTCATGCCATTGACGTTCACAAACACTTTGGACCTGGTTTACTTGAGAACGTTTACAAAGAGTGTCTTTTTTATAATCTACTTAGTGCTGGTTTGCAGGTTGAAAAAGAATTGGCATTGCCGGTAAGCTACAAATCCGTTAATCTGGAGTGCGGTTATCGAATAGATCTTTTGGTAGAAAAGAAAATTGTAGTCGAGATCAAGAGTGTTGAAAAACTACGTGAAATACATTTTGCACAAACATTGACTTACCTGAAGCTAGGTGGATTTAAGCTGGGACTTTTGATCAATTTTAATGTATCCCTATTGAAACATGGGATAAATCGTGTGATTAATGGTTACTCCATTTAGCCGTATTTCGTAGATATATTGATGCCATTCTAATATCCGATGAAATACCTACCAAGCTTGCAAAACCTCCTCCGTGCAACTCTGTGAAAACCTCCGTGCAGCTCTGTGATAGAAAAAAACCATGTTCACCATGAATCCAGAGAGGTTCTATTTTTTAAAAATAATAAACACAGAGAACGCAAAGAAGGCACGGAGTTACACAGGGTATGTCGTCTCAAAGCATTCCTCTGTGCAACTCTATGATAGAAAAAAGTCTTGTTCGGAAAGAACCCAAAGAGGTTCTTTTTTTAATTAATAAGCACAGAGAACACAAAGAAGGCACGGAGTTACACGAGGTATGTTCCGTTTCCATTAAAATCAGAAGTCTTCCAGTGCCTGGCACACCGTATCAGTCATCTCATCATTTACATCCAGGTGTAAGACAAAACGGATGGTTTGAGGTCGAACAGAAAATGCCAGTATGTTGCGTGCTTTCAGATGATCCAGGAATTGCTGTGCATCAACATGTTCTTCCAAACGGAAAATAAGAATATTGGTGAAGGCATCCGAAACGTGATCAACATACGATAATGAATTGAGCTTTTCCGCCAGTTGTTTTGCCCTGCGATGGTCGTCCTTTAACAATGGAATGTTGTGCTCCAGTGCATATTTGCCTGCAGCGGCCAGGATACCCACCTGACGCATTCCTCCCCCCAAGGTTTTTCTGATTCGTCTTGCCTTTTCAATGAACTCCTTGTTACCAACCAATACGGAACCTATCGGACATCCCAGCCCTTTTGATAAGCATATAGATATGCTGTCTGTGTGTTTTCCGTATTCCCCGGATGCATCACCTGATGCTGTGAGGGCATTGAAAATACGTGCGCCATCCACATGAAAGATCAGGCCGTTTTTCCTGCATGCTTCTGACAATGCCTGCACCTGATCCAACGGATAATAATTACCTCCCGTCATATTACAGCTGTTTTCAATTACCACCATGCGGGTGATGGTATGCCAGTCCGTGGTTGTCTTGATATTGGCGATGATATCTTCCGGCAACAGTATCCCGTTTCTGCCGTGTACAGCGCGAATGGAAACACCTGATACCAGTGCCGGGGCACCGCCTTCGTAGTTATAAATGTGACTGAATTCATCGCATATGATCTCATCGCCGGGAACAGTATGCGCTTTGATCGCCACCTGATTGGCCATGGTTCCTGATGTGCAGAACAGACCGGCATCCATGCCAAAGCGTCCGGCCATATCATCTTCCAGCTCTTTAACCGTCGGGTCTTCCCGGAACACGTCGTCGCCGGTTTCCGCATTTATCATGGCTTGCAGCATGCCCGGAGAGGGCTTTGTCACTGTATCACTCCTCAGGTCGATCATGTTGTTCATCGCAGTATCTTTGTATCTTTAAAGGAATTCGGACATTGAAGCGTCTAATTTAATGGAAGGGAAAGGATTTAAAAAAACATTCCGGCTCCGGTCAGGGTACACGTTGTTTTTTGCGTTGTTTTTTTTGCTGACGGCTTCCTTTTCGTCCAATCATCCACCCTCAAAAAAATACTGGGTCTTTTTTACAGATAAGAAAGGGGTCACCTTTGACCCGTATTCCTACTTCACACCTCAGGCCATTGCAAGAAGAATATCTGCCGGGCTGCCCGTTTGCGATAGCACAGATTATCCGGTATCACCTGTTTACCTTGATGTTGTTTCTACCTATGCAGATTCTTCATGTATGGTTTTGCGATGGTTTAATGCGGTGGTTATATGGGCAAATGAGGATGATGCACAGACCATTCTTCAATTGCCATTTGTGTCTGAAGTCAGGCTGGTATCAACGGATGCGTCTGTTATGGCGGGAACCCAAGAACAACAGGTCCTCTCCGCTGCCCAAAAAATCGCACTACTGAAATTTCAGGTGAACCGAATGCAGGGGGAGCGGTTTGCAAAAGCTGGATTCACCGGAAAGGGTTTGCGTATTGCTATCCTGGATGCAGGATTTCCAGGTGTAAACATACGCCCTGAGTTCAAACATATCCGTGACCGAAACGGCATCATTGCCACTTACGACTTTGTAAGGAAACGGGAAGATGTCTATCATTACAGCCCTCATGGCTCCATGGTGTTGTCGTGTATCGGCGGCATCAGCGATACGATTCCCATAGGTATGGCAACCGGAGCGGATTTTCTGCTGGCACGCACTGAAAGTGTGATGCATGAAAGATTTTCTGAAGAAGAGAACTGGCTGGCGGCAGTAGAGTGGGCGGATCGCAACGGAGCGAATATCCTCAATAGTTCCCTGGGCTATACCTCGCAAAGGTATTTTCCGGAAGATATGGACGGCCAAACGAGTCTGATTGCCCGGGCTGCAAACATGGCTGCGGCTAAAGGGATACTGGTGGTGAGTGCGGCAGGGAATGAAGGTAAAAGTCAATGGAGACACATCACCAGTCCGGGTGATGCGGACAGTGCACTTTCCGTTGGTGCTGTGAATCCGTATGCGGATCTTCGAAGCGATTTCAGTTCATATGGTCCTACGGCAGATGGACGTGCAAAACCGAATGTCAGTGCACTGGGGACGGTGATGGCTGCAGGACCTGACGGGTTGGAGGAAACTTCCGGCACCTCCTTTGCATCTCCCCTGGTGGCTGGATTTGCAGCATGTGTATGGGAAGGTAACAGCAATCTTACCAATATGCAGTTGCATGAAAAGATTCAGCAATCGGGACACCTTTATCCGTATTACGATTACGCCCATGGTTATGGTATTCCACAGGCATCATACTTTACTGAAACGAATGTACCCGTTGCCAGCCCGACATTTGAGTTTGCCGATTCGGTTTCGAAGTTCATTTCCGTACATATAGACCACCGCTTCTTTGAACCCGACACGATCATTACCAGTGCAGGTGAGGACAGAGATACCATAATACAGGATAAACCTATGAAGGGTAAGTGGAATCTTTATTACCACATCACCGATACCACGGGCAGGATCAGGTATTATTCGGTAATCAGGGTCCGGGAAGCTGAGCCTTTAACCCTTGGTCTGTTCCGCTTCCAGCCCGGCGAATCCCTGTCCGTTCATTTTGAAGGCTATACCCGAACATATCTATTTAAATAAGTTATGAGAAAGCATCTTTTGTTATTTTTTCTGTTCGTTTGCTGTCTGCCGCTCGCAGGCAGTAGCCAGACTGTTTTACTGGATATAGATGTGGCAGGAGATACTGTTCCGCCCACCAAGGGAAAAAACCTCAAGCACTTTGTACATATGTACATGTCGTATGGTTTTATAGGTGGGATCATGGAAACCGGTGCGCGTATCCGACCGGAAAGCAGCAGTTTTTATGAATTCGGCTTCCGGTATAAGCGAAAGATTTCACCAACTATTGCGACGGGATTGGAGCTTGCATATCGCAACGACGTTTATAACCTGAGACAGGAAAAGGGAAAGGTGATACCGGACACCGTCTTGCATAACAGGGAAAAATTGAGTTTTCATATCCTGAATCTCGGTTGGTACATGCGCGTTAACTACGGCAAGCGTGGCAACAGCATCGGACATTTTGTGGATGCAGGTACCTATTCCGATGTGAATGTTCATTTCACCCATTTCACCCAGGACAAATACCCGGATGGAAGGATTGTTAAAACCACTACTCAGGGTTTGGGCATAGAAGAACTTCTGAGCTTTGGGTTGGTGGGCCGATGGGGTTTCGGCAACCTTGTGATTACAGGGAGATACCGTTTGACAGATGCATTGAAACCATCAACCGGCCTGCCTGATCTTCCGAAAGGTCAACTGGGCTTGCAACTGGGATTTCATTAGGGGATGTATGATGTGGTGATTTAGTGATTGGGTAATGTGATAATTTGAAAATGTGATGCTGCCCCATGATGTAAAACCAGACTGCCAGATACGACAATCATAATATTGCCATGCTGACGCGGATTTGCAATTCGTGTTAAGTCTGTAATGAAATGTCTGTTGGCCTACTTGAAATGTCGGATCATCAGGGCGATGTTCGACTTGAGGTTTTTACGCTCCACGATGTAGTCGAGGAAGCCATGTTCCTTTACAAACTCGGCGGTTTGAAAACCTTCCGGCAGGTCTTTGCCGATGGTTTCTTTCACAACACGTGGTCCGGCAAATCCGATCAATGCACCTGGTTCTGCAATATTGATGTCACCAAGCATAGCAAATGATGCTGTGACGCCACCGGTGGTGGGGTCGGTTAGCAGAGAGATGTAAGGAATGCGTTTTTGTGCCATGAGACTCAGCATGGCTGAGGTCTTTGCCATTTGCATGAGGGAAAAGGCTGCTTCCATCATCCTGGCGCCACCGGATTTGGAGATCATCAGGAAAGGTGCCTTTCTGGCAATGGCATAGTCAATAGCCCTGGCGATCTTTTCTCCCACCACGGAACCCATGGACCCACCGATGAACTCAAAGTTCATGCAGGCGATCACGATGTTATGACGTTCGATCTTTCCGAATGCCGAACGGATGGCATCGCGTGAGAAGGTCTTCTTCTGGGATTGCTTAAGCCTCTCGGTGTATTTCTTGGTATCCTCGAAATGCAAGGGATCTGCAGATTCCAGGTCAGGATCCAATTCTTCGAATTTATTCTTGTCGAAAAGGATACGGAAATATTCATCCGGACCGATGCGCTGATGGTATTGACAGGAAGCGCATACATAGAGGTTTTCCTCATGATCCTGCATAGGAGTGATCTCCTTACACGATGGACATTTATACCACAACCCTTCAGGAGTCTCTTTCTTCTCCCGGGTGGTGGTTGTAATACCTTCTTTGATCCGTTTAAACCAACCCATGCTTTTTTCTATTTCTACCGGTGCGTTGCTCAAGCCAGTGTGATATCCTTGGCAAGGTAAACATCCTGAATGGCATTTAACAATGCAATACCTTCCTCCATGGGTTTCTGGAATGCCTTTCTGCCGGAAATGAGCCCCTGGCCGCCGGCCCGCTTGTTGATTACCGCTGTTCGTACGGCATCGGCAAGGTCGGAAGCACCTTTGGACTCTCCACCGGAATTGATCAACCCAACCCGGCCCATGTAGCAGTTCGCTACCTGATAGCGGCACAGGTCGATGGGGTGATCCGTTGTCAGTTCATCATATACTTTGGCATGCGTTTTCCCGAAATTCAGGGCTGTATAACCACCGTTATTGGTTGCAAGTTTTTGTTTGATCACATCCGCCTGAATGGTCACGCCCAGGTGATTCGCCTGGCCCGTGAGATCAGCGGCTGTGTGATAATCCTTTCCGTCCTTTTTGAAATTGCTGTTCCGCAGGTAGCACCATAAGATCGTGGCCATGCCTAATTCATGGGCGCGCTCAAAAGCTTCAGCCACCTCAACGATCTGCCGGGTAGACTCGTCCGATCCGAAGTATATGGTAGCTCCGACAGCTACAGCTCCCATATTCCATGCGTCTTCCACACTTCCGAACATCACCTGATCGAATTTGTTAGGATAGGTGATCAGTTCGTTGTGATTGATTTTGACAATAAATGGAATCTTATGAGCATATTTTCTTGAGACAGAAGCCAGTACGCCAAAAGTAGAGGCTACCGCATTGCAGCCACCTTCAATGGCCAGCTTCACAATATTTTCCGGGTCGAAGTAGATAGGATTCGGAGCGAATGATGCGCCGGCAGAGTGTTCGATGCCCTGATCCACCGGAAGGATGGACATATATCCGGTGCCGCCCAGACGGCCATGGCCGTAAAGGGCACCGAGACTTCTGAGGGTCTGATTATTACGTTGGGTTACGGAAAACATATCATCTACAAAATCAGGTCCGGCGTGATGAATGGTTTCCTTGGAAATGGTGCTGCACTTATGCTTCAGAAGGTGATCAGCCTGATCTCCTAACAGTGAAGCAATCTTATCAATCGACATGAGGGTTCATTTAAATTTTTGCTTGGCAAAGCTAACAAATTCTCGATTCTTAGGCCAAAGCTAATGTTCAATGCATTGAGGTACAGGAGTTACCTGTTGTGCGACGATTCACTTCTTGAGTTACAATGGTCATTCCCTTCGCTGCAATATAACTGTCAGATCACCATAAGGCATCAGAAAGGATAGCCGATACCAAGGTTCAGGTTCATGAAGGAATATTTACTGTTGTAGGTTTGTTTGAAGTCTGCCTTCCAGGCTTTGTCAAACATATGACCTACAACCAACCGTTCGCCTTCCGGAAAGGATGGATCCAACATTTTCAACCCCATATCCAGGCGGATGATAAAAAAGGTAAAGTCAAAACGTGCCCCAATACCTGACCCAACGGCCATTTGCTTGTAGAATGCAGAAGAAATCTCACCGCCCGGACGCCCTTCTTCCTTTCTTACCAGCCAGATATTGCCGGCATCAACGAAAACCGCGCCCTTCATGTATGAAATGATGTTGAACCGATACTCCAGGTTCGACTCAAATTTCACATCACCAATCTGATCAAAGGTAGATTGACCCTGGTATGCACCGGGTCCAAGTGATCGTACCCGCCATGCCCGAATGCCATTGGCACCGCCACCAAAAAAACTTTTCTCCAGGGGCATGACAGGTAGGTTGCCGTATGCCAGTCCCAAACCGCCGCTGATGCGTGCAACCAGTTGTCTATTCTTACCAATGGCGAAATAGTGCCGGTAGTCCAGATGCGTTCGGGCATATTGTGCATAGCGAACCCCAAAGAAAGTATAGCCTGAGCCGGTGTCCACTGCGCTTCCCATCGAACTGATGGCCCTGAGGAGGTTACCGGCCACTTCTCCATCCGCCCTGAAAAACGAGAAATCACGACCCTTTCGACCACTCTGATTGTTAAATACAAAGCTGTAACTGGTTCCTAATGTCATGTGGTCACTGTAACTGTTAAGCAGAAATATGTTCTTCCTTTCTTCAAGGATCTGTCGTGCAGCGGGGTCCAGTTCCACTTTTACAAAATTCAGATCCACCGGTGTGAGGGAGTGGTTTTTGAACTGCGTTTCTTTCCAGCGGTAGGTAAAGGATATGTTTCCTATTTTCCTCAGGAAGTCAGCGCGTTGCTGAAAGAAGTAGCCCACTTTAAGAATGGTTCTGGGCTCATATGTTCGTGATACGCCCCTGGACAGGAAGGGGATCAGGAGGTCAGGAACATGAATGGAGATTTCTGGTCCGAATTCGAGGGTATTGAATGGCGACTTATCGGGATTGATGGTGTCATTCTCCAATGTTAACGAACGCTGGGCTTCCAGTGCGCCTTTGAGTTTTACCTCCAGAATTTCTGCCCCCTTGAAGATATTCCGGTGCCGGTATACCAGGTTGCCTGCGATGCCAAGGTTGCCTCCCGAATGTGTGCCTTCCGTTTCAAGTGTGATGGATTGCAAGGCGATCGGTGTAAGGAATATGTGGGCATCGAGTACCTGCTTCTGACCGGAATCTTTGGGAAGGCTAAAGTCCAGGTTGATGAACTTGAATTGCTTGAGCGCAGATAGTCTTCGGTATGTGTAGTCCACTCCCTTTTCCTGGAACAGGTCATCTTTGCTAATGAACAAGACCTTGGTTAACGCTTCCGGCCGGAACTCCATCGGGCCTTTCTGAATGAACTCCACATCTTCAAAAGCGATCGTGTCACGTTCGTTTACTTCGGGTTGCAGCGGCTTATGTTTGGTATAAACATAGATATGGCCTATCTGATATGGCATATGGCGCCTTACATTGGCCGTATCGGTTTGCATTCCCCCCGGATTCTTGATGCCGAGTTCCAGGTCTACCGAGTGATTCCCCACGGTGGTATCTACCTTGAAGTAAATGTAATCCCGTGAAAAGAAATAATATCCGCGGTTACGTAGCTCTGTGGTGATCCATTTCCGTTCCGCATGGAGTTTGTCAACATTGTAAATGTCACCGGGGTGCAACACCGTCTGCACGGCAGACTCTCTTTTTACAATGTCATGGAGGACGGTATCTTCGATGGCAAACTTAACATGGCGAAGGGTGTAAGGCTCGCCGGATGTAATGGTGAAAAAGATCCTGGCTTTCTTTGATTTTGGATATGTCGCCACACTATCTTTCACCACTGCCCGGAAATAACCTTTGTTTTGCATGTATATTTCCAGTTGCCTCACGGACTTTCCCAATTGAAAGCTATCCAATACGACCGGTTCTTCTCCTATGGTCTTTCGCAGTGCTTTTCGGAGGCCTTTTTCTTTTTCATTCTTTCCTGCCATTTGATAGGCGGCCAGGTGAAAACGGAACAGCCCCAGTATTTTTTTATTCGGCTTTTGCTTGAGTATGCTGTGCAGATCGTCTTTGGCAACCCGGTCATCATCCACCCGGATCACGTTCTTTACAAGAAGATACTTTCCGTCTGGTAGCTTCTTCGCCGGACTGCAACGTGAGAGCATCACACCCAGGAGGAGAAGTGCGGAAGCGATCCGCAAGGATTGTTGTATTCGACGGGCGATCATTGACGTATGCAAATTTACTATATTCACCGCAGCTACGTGTAAGACAACATGCATATTCCAGGTCTCCCGAACGGATGCCTCAGGTGCATTTGTCCGCAAGAATATGGAAATACTCAGCAAAGCAAAAACGCGCTGGCTTAAAAGCCTTCGTATAAAAAAACACAGGGAAGCATCAGGATATTTCGTTGTGGAAGGTGCCAAGATCATTTCGGAAGTACTGGAAGCAGGTTGGAATGTATCGCTGATTGTTGCTGGTCAGCATGTGGATGAGGATATAATCACCAAGGCTGGGATGCAGAACGTGATGGTTTGCACTGCGGATGAGTCAACGATAAGGGAGTTGTCATCCCTTTCCACGCCACCGGGGCTGATGGCAGCGGTAGCCTTTCCTGAAACTCCTTCTATTGAAACACTCAAATTCTCAGGTACCTATTTGTACTGCGATGGGATTCGGGATCCGGGCAACCTGGGAACCATACTTCGCTGTGCCGATTGGTTTGGACATGGGGCACTGATCTGTTCACCCGATTGTGCCGAGGTATGGAATGCAAAGACCCTGATGGCCAGCATGGGATCTTTCTTGCGTGTGCCCGTTTTGTCTGCGGATGGTGCCACATTCTTTGCAGCGGCAAAGGCGAAGGGTTATGCTATTTGCGGATCGGTGATGGACGGTATGGATATTTACGATCACAACATTGTCAGAGATACCATACTGGTGATTGGGAATGAATCGGAAGGCATCAGGCCGGAACTCATGGCTTTTCTGGATCAAAAGGTGAGCATACCGGGAGGGAAGCCGGGGCAACCCCATGCGGAATCCCTGAACGCAGCAATGGCCGCAAGTATCCTTTCCGCAGAATGGTTCAGGGTTACTCGAAGTAAAAAGTAAACATGAAGATCTTTGAGCGCAGGGAGCTGATTGCCTGAGAGTACACCTCGTTATCTTTTACAAGTAAATTGGGTATTCCGTATCCAACCTTCAGCTCCGGTGTGAATTTGAAAAACTCCAGATAAAAGTCGATACCGATGCCCACTTCCATCATCACGTCTGCCTTACGGATCTTCACCAATGCCTCATCAGGCTTTAACAACTGATCCGTATCTTCTTGTGAGGCCAGGTCAAATGCAAAATTAGGACCACCCACCAGGTACACACGGTAATTGTTTACCCTGGCAGAGCGGTACTTGAAGTTAAAGGGAAACATCAGGAAGGTGCTCTCCACCTTCTTTTTTACTTCGCGGATCTCATTCTTCGTTTGAAAATTGATCCGGTACTTGATATTTCGCTCTCCGAAAGAAAGGGTAGGGAGGAATCGCAGGTTCCAGTGTGAATTCATTCGAAGGTCAGATACGATGCCAAGAGAAAAGCCGGATTGTGCGCGGGTCTCAACGGATAAGACCGTATCCAGACTAAGAATATCCGGATCTGTTTTCAGGACAAAGTCACAGCTGTTAAGCCCCAGGAGGAAACCGAAATGCAATATCTGGTTATCGTAAACTGCCAGGTTCTTGGTGGTCGGGCGTTGTGCATACACATTAAGCGAACCCAAGAGGATCAAACCGGCGATCAACGTATTATGAAAGATGGTCTTCAATGTTTTTCACCAAGATAAATGGTGGCAATCCCAAACGTCACCGGAATACGTTTTACGGAGCGGAAGCCTGCATTGCTCAGCACGTCCAGGAATGCCTGCCCTTCGGGAAATTCCCTGACAGACTTTGGAAGGTATGAATAGGCAGTCGCATGCCGCGATACCTTTTTACCTATCCAGGGCATGATGGTGTTACAGTACAGGCCGAAAATCTGCTTCACCGGAAATCGCTTCGGGTTGGAAAATTCCAGCACAACGGCCTTGCCTCCCGGCCTGATCACCCGATGCATTTCCTTTAACCCCATATCCAGATGTTCGAAGTTCCTCACGCCAAAAGCAACGGTCACGGCATCAAAACTATTGTCCTCAAATGGCATATGTTCTGAGTCACCGTACATCAGTTCGATCTTATGTTCCAGATTTTTCTTCTTCACCTTCTCTTTTCCAACATCCAGCATTCCATTGGAGATATCAATGCCGGTCACCTTTGCGGGTTTTAGTGTCAGGGCTTGTATGGCAAAGTCTCCGGTTCCGGTAGCCACGTCCAATATCCGTTCCGGCCTGGTATCTTTTAGTTGACTCAGTGCTTTCTTTCTCCAGCCCACATCAATTCCCATCGACAGGATATGATTTAAAAAATCATATCTGGGTGATATGCTGTCAAACATATCGGAGATGACTTCCTTTTCTTTATTTATGGTAGCAGCCACAGTTCTTCAAATTTGGTGGGCAAAGATACGTAATACAAACGCCAATTAACCCACCGTAATTCTCGCACGCGGATAGTGGTAGTGAAAGCCGGTGGCCTTCTTTCCAAGGGTATGTAACAGTACGAGCACACCAACCCTCCCCATCAGCATGGTGGTCATCACGACCCATTGCCCATGGATAGAGAGTTGTCGTGTTACGCCAGTCGTTAATCCGGAAAGGGAAACCGCAGATACTTGTTCGAAAAATAAATTCATGACAGGAAATTCCGGTTCGGTAACCGATAAAGCAAAGCTTCCTATGATGATCACCGCCGCAAAGAAAATGACGATGGTAAATGCCCGGCTGAAAATCTCAAAGGGAAGGGTATGCCGTTCGAAATTCACTTCGTTTCTACCGCGAACGGTGGCCGCACCGGACACAAGGATGGTTGTAAATGTGGATGTTTTAACCCCGCCGGCCACCGATCCTGACGCTCCGCCGATAAACATGAGAATGATCATCACCATCAGCAGGGAATGAGAAACCCCGCCAAGGTCCAGGGTGCTGAACCCACCCGAACGATTGACCACCATGAACAAAGAAGTGATCACCCCCTCGGATATATTCTGGCCTTCCATTGAACTGCGGTGTTCCAGAAAGTATATGAATACAGTTCCTGCCATCGCCAGAAATAAGGCACTGATCATGGCTATGCGCGTGGGAATGCGTAGCCTCATCCACGGCATTTTTAGTCTCATTCTCAGATTCTTAATGCCAAACATATCCACGGCAGGCAGAAAACCCAATGCACCCGCGAATACCAGACCAATGATCACCAATTGAAATATATATGCCTCTTTCAGATACGGATGAAGGAACCCTCCGGGAAACAAGGTGAATCCGCCGTTGTTAAAGGCCGACACGGCATGAAAAAAGGAGTAGAAAACTTTTTGCCCTGAACTTCCGAAGGGGATGGATTTATCCCAGAGAAAGAACAGACAGATGGCGCCCCCGATCTCTGCCACCAGGCAGTAAGTAAGTAGGCTCCTGAGAATTCCGTCCTTGCTGAAGAGACGATTCAGGCTCTGGAAATCTTCCAGCAGAGAGATCGTGTTGCCTTTTACACCTGAAATGTAATGTGTGGAGATGTAGGTGGCAAATGCGAGAATATTGATGCCGCCCACCTGCATCAGAAATAAGATCACAATGTGCCCTTTGTAAGTGAGTTCGGTGGAGATGTCCAGCACAGAAAGCCCGCAGAGTGTAACGGCGCTGATACTGGTAAACAACGACTGCATGACGGACAATCCGCCACTGTGTGTGGTGCATTCCGGAAGCAACAACAGGCATGCACCTAATAATATCCAGAAAAGATATCCGGTCATGATCAGTCTGACAGGTCCGGAATCAGCCAGAAAGAGCTGAAAAGTGTTATGGTTGAGTTCGATCCCGATGATGATGAGCAGATACAACTGAACAAACAGCAGGTAAACGGGCGTGATGTTCTCAAACCCCATTTTAAAAAAGATAAGGTGCACGAGAGGAACCTGGAATATAAAGGAACTGATGCCATCAAGGAGCACAAGTACCATGAGCAGTCCTTCAAACCAGGTCTTCCTGAGGAAGTCCGGAACATCAAATGTATAAATGATGCGGAATGCGTAATGAATGACAAAGAAGGCCAGACTGAATCGAACCAGGGAAAAGGCTTGCTGTTTGCTTTCCTGGTCCTGCGGGAAGCCATAGGAATAGATCAGCGTACCCAGTCCCACCAGGGCCACAGCCAGTCCGGACAAACGCAAGACTTTTGAAGCACTGTCTCGCGAGTGATAAATCTTTAAATTGACTTTCTCCCTGAACGACTGATACGTCATGCTATGGAAAAACGGTTAGTAATTTATGGTACTGCCTCCTGCCTACTACCTCCTGCCTACTCCAAAATACCTCCCAGCCTCTGCCTTAAGCCGCTCTACCTGTACGGTGACAACCCCTGGACTCTCACATACCAATCCGCCAGCCAGGTTGGCCAGTGCTCCCGCCGAAACGGGATTCAGCCCTGAAATCAAGGCGAGTGTGGCCACGCTGATTACCGTGTCACCTGCTCCCGATACATCGGAGATGTCTCTCACAACGGCAGGAATATGTTCAAAACCATTCGGACTGCTAACGGCCATACCATATTCCGCAAGCGTTACCATAACAATCTCATGCGACTGCGATTCCCTGAATGATTCCATCGCTTTCTTCAATCCTGGAATGTCCTTTCCGCTAAGTGGTTGTCCGATCCCTTCCGAGAGCTCCCGAAGATTCGGTTTGAACAAGGATACACTTCGGTAGGACATGAACTGGTCTTTCTTCGGATCCACGGCAACGGGGATTTTCAGTGCACGACATTTTGCGATGACGGCGGAAATGAGTGTCGGTGTGAGTATCCCTTTGTCATAATCCTCGAAGATGACTGCTCCGATGCCACCTCCCTCAAGCTGTTTTGTAACTGCTTGAACGATGGAGGCCTCTTCCTTTTCAGACAAAGGCTTGATGGATTCTTCATCCACTCTGAGCATCTGATGGTGGTTTCCTAATATTCTTGATTTGACGGTCGTGATGCGTTCATCGCTTTGCTGCATACCCGCGCCGTCCAATCCCGCCTTGGCGAAAAGATCAAGACATACGGAACCATTCTCGTCATTCCCCACCACAGAAAAAACCATGGCTGTTGCTCCGAGCGCCTGAAGGTTCCTGGCCACATTGGCCGCACCTCCAAGCCGGTATTCCTTTTGCGAAACCGAGACAATGGGAACCGGCGCTTCCGGAGAAATGCGCTGAACATTTCCCCGCCAGTAGGCATCTACCATCACATCACCCAACACCATCACCGTTTGTCCGGCCATGGTATTGAACAGGGTTTCTATGTTTGAAGACGCACTCAACCGGTCGTCAGATCATGATAATTTTGAAAGTGCATTCTTCAATCTGGAAAAGGCATCTCGTAATTTGTCTTCGGAAGTGGCATATGAAAGCCGGATATACTCCGGTGCACCGAATGCATCACCGGGAACAGCAGCGACATGTGCCTCTTCAAGTAAATACATGCACAGGTCATTCGCATCGTTGATGGTGACATTGCCTGTTGACTTACCGAAGTAATCAGAGATTTCAGGGAAAAGATAAAATGCACCTTCGGGCTTGTTTGCTTTCATTCCGGGAATCTCTTTCACCAGTTCCAGCACCAGGTCACGGCGTTTGCGGAAGGTATCAACCATTTCCTGAAGCTCTGATGGATCCATTTCTACGGCTCGTTGGGCAGCTTTTTGTCCGATGGAACAGGTTGCTGAAGTGATCTGTCCCTGCATTTTGTCGCAGGCTTTTGCAATCCATTCCGGTGCAGCAATGTAACCGAGCCTCCATCCGGTCATGGAATATCCTTTCGAACAACCGTTGATGATAATGACCCGGTCACGGATGTTGTCAAACTGGGCAATGGATTCATGTTTGCCTGAGAAATTGATGTACTCATATATCTCATCGGAGATCACAAATACATCAGGATGTTTGGCCAGCACATCGGCCATCGCTTTCAGCTCTTCTTTGGTGTACAAACTTCCCGTTGGATTGCATGGGGAGCTGAAAATAAGAAGTCTGGTCTTGGGTGTAATGGACTCTTCCAGCTGCGCAGCAGTGATCTTGAAGTCATTTTCGATACCGGATTTAACAATCACGGGTGTTCCTTCCGCCAGCTTGATCACCTCTATGTAGCTTACCCAATATGGAGCGGGCACCACCACTTCGTCACCTGGGTTGATCAGACACATTACCACGTTGGCGATAGACTGCTTGGCACCGGTGGACACCACGATCTGTGATGCTTTGTAATTGAGATTGTTGTCGCGCTTAAGCTTGCCGGCAATCGCTTCCCGCAGTTCCTGATAACCTGAAACATGCGTGTAAAACGTAAAATCGTCATCGATGGCTTTCTTCGCTGCCTGCTTGATCACGTCCGGGGTTTTGAAGTCCGGTTGACCCAGACTCAGACTGATGACATCCACTCCCTGTTCTGCCAGCTCTCTTGCTTTTCGAGCCATGGCAATGGTTTGCGATTCGGAAAGTGCTTGCATGCGGTTGGCTAAACGCTCCATAAACAATACCTGTTAGTGTAAAAAATATAGGATATAATGTGGTGCAAAGCTAAGAATTAATGTGATTGAGAACGGGCATCTCCTTTCCCCGGAATGACTTTTTTTACGATATTTAGCCAATCAAAACCGACCCCCATCCTTATGGACGCTATTTTTGAGATCCTGAAGTTGATCCTCCCGGCAGTGGTGGTCTTCTTCACCGCCTTTTACACCCTGAAGAACTACCTGGACAACGAGCAGAAGCTGAAGGCCATGGAAATAAGAAAGGCAGGGCAGGAGACTACCATGCCCATCCGTATGCAAGCCTACGAGCGGCTGACCCTTTTTCTGGATCGCCTGCATCTGCAAAAGCTGGTTATGCGTGTGCATGGCGACAAGGTAAAGACCGCAAAGCAATTCCACAGTGACCTGCTCAATGCCATCCGGAGTGAATTCGATCACAATATCACACAACAGATCTATGTGTCCGCCAAAGCCTGGGAAGTCACAGAAAGGGCTAAAGATGAAATGATCAAACTGGTGAACCTGGCTTCCACCCAGCTGGAAGACAATGCCACTGGACTGGACCTCAGCAAGACCCTTTTCAAGATGGGCGATGAGCTTGAGCAATTGCCAACCACTTACGCGCTGGCTATTGTAAGGAATGAAGCCCGCAAGTTATTTGCATGAAAGAGAAAACGAAAGAACAGCACAAAGAGCGTAAAGCTTCCTTTGATACAGATGCGGGCATCTCTATCGACCGTGTATACGGCCCCGCGGATATAGAGCAACCAGGAACTTTCCCCTACACACGTGGCGTTCAACCGGACATGTACCGGTCCAGGTTATGGACCATGCGCCAGTATGCGGGATTCTCCACAGCAGAGGAATCCAACAAACGATACCACTACCTGCTTAACAACGGAACCACCGGACTCTCGGTGGCATTCGATCTGCCCACTCAGATAGGCTATGACTCCGACCATGAATTATCGGAAGGAGAGGTAGGCAAATCCGGCGTCGCCATCGATACCCTGCGTGACATTGAGATCCTGTTTGATGGCATTTCTCTGGAAAAGGTATCCACCTCCATGACGATCAATTCTACCGCATCCATCCTGCTGGCCATGTACATCGCCCTGGCGAAGAAGCAGGGAGCGGATCTGAAAAATCTGTCAGGCACCATCCAAAACGATCTGCTGAAAGAATACGCCGCCCGTGGTACATACATTTACCCGCCTAAAGCGTCCATGCGTATCATTACAGATATTTTTGATTTCTGTAGCAAAGAACTTCCGAAATGGAACACCATCTCAGTTTCCGGTTATCACATCAGGGAGGCGGGTTCCACGGCCGTGCAGGAACTGGCATTCACCCTGGCCAATGGAAAGGCCTATGTAAAAGCGGCGCAGGAGAAGGGACTGGACATCAATGTCTTTGCGCGCCGGATCTCTTTTTTCTTTAATGCACATAACAACCTCTTCGAAGAAGTGGCCAAGTTCAGAGCAGGCAGACGCATTTGGGCCAAGATCACCAAAGAACTTGGTGCTACCGACCCTAAGGCTCAGATGCTTCGCTTTCACACGCAAACAGGTGGCAGTACCCTGACAGCACAACAGCCACAAAACAATATTGTAAGGGTAGGACTGCAGGCACTGTCTGCCGTGCTCGGCGGAACCCAATCACTGCATACCAACGGATACGACGAAGCACTGGCCCTGCCTACCGAAGAAGCGGCCACTATTGCTCTCAGGACACAACAGATCATCGCACATGAAAGTGGTGTGGCCGATACTGTGGACCCATTAGCCGGTTCATATTTCGTGGAATATCTGACCGATGAGATGGAGCGGAAAACCATGGAATACATCGCCCGGATTGATGCGATGGGTGGTGCTGTACAGGCCATTGAAGACGGCTACATCCAAAAGGAAATTGCTCAGTCCGCTTTCCGCTATCAGGATGATATCGAGAAACAGAAAAAGATCATTGTGGGTGTGAATGCTTTTACAGGCGGGGAACAGGCGCATGGTGATCTGTTCCGTGTGGATGACAGTGTCCGTGATGAGCAGATCAAGAAATTGCACAAGGTAAAAGCGGAAAGAAACCAGGCGGAAGTGGACAATTCATTGCAGGCCTTGGAAGCCGCTGCAAGGGGAGAGCAGAACGTTATGCCCCATATTCTTAGCGCCACCGAAGCGTATGCCAGTCTGGGTGAAATTGCAGATGTCATGCGAAACGTATTCGGAGAATTCGAGGGATAAATGGACGTCCGCGAACATATCCTCACCCTGCAACATAACCGGGAAGTCTTTGCCAGTCTGCTGGCCCCTGTTCCGGATGACGAGGCGCACTGGAGACCGGAAGAAAACAAATGGTGTTTGCTGGAGATCGTATGTCATCTGATTGATGAGGAAAGGGAGGATTTTCGTGCACGTGTTGATCACGTCCTGCACAGGCCGGGACAGGCGATGCCTGGTATAGACCCGTCTGCCTGGGTCAGCGAAAGAAAATACATGGAGCGTGCCTTTGGGGAGATGCGGGAAGCTTTTCTGAAAGAGCGGGATGCATCTGTGAAGTGGCTTTGTGAATTAATTAACCCGGTGTGGGATAACGCCTATCAACACCCGAAACTCGGGTCCATGACTGCCAGATTGTTCCTGAACAACTGGGTGGCTCACGACATGCTGCACGTGCGTCAGATCATCCGCACACGGTATAAGTATCTTGAAAAATCCGGAGGTACTTCCCTGTCTTACGCCGGAGACTGGTGATATTTGGTGATGTGGTGATGTGGCGAACGGCCTACGGTCCACCGACCTTAAACTTTAGACCTTAAACCTTAAACCATTTCATTCTTCCACAATCACAAACACGTCCTCATTGTCTTTTTTCATGAGGTATTGTTCACGGGCGAACTTCTCCAGGTTTTCCGGGTCGCTCATGAGTTCTTTCATGCGCACCCGGTTGGCTTCATTCTCTTTGGTGAAATACGCCTGGTCTTCTTTCAACTGATTGAGTTTTCTGCGCTCCCGGACCTGCGAAATCAGATTATGGCGATCGAACACCAACATCCAGATGCAGAAAACCAGACTGGTTACCACGTACCAATTCTTCAGGTATGGTGATAAAAAATCTATCAGTTTGCGGAGCCGGTCCATATTAACAAAGGTATGACATTCACATCCGTCATACGTTGGCACCCCCTGTTCGGTTTTCAACAGGGAAATGAACAATCCGGCAGACGCGGTTACCCAAGGAATGGATAGCGGTAGTCTGTGGGCGGTACAAAGGTTTCTTTGATCGTCCTCGGAGAGAGCCAGCGCATCAGGTTCCATTTTGATCCGGCCTTATCGTTAGTGCCGGAAGCCCTGGCTCCACCGAAAGGTTGCTGGCCAACGACGGCACCAGTGCACTTATCGTTGATATAGAAATTCCCTGCGGCACCCGACAGTTTTTTGGTGGTGTGCTCAATGATGTAACGGTCGCCCGAGAAGATGGCACCGGTGAGTGCGTATGGAGAAGTCTCGTTCAGCACATCCAGGGTCTCTTCGTATTTGTCATCTTCATAAACATAAATGGTGATGATGGGACCGAAGAGTTCTTCGCACATGGTCACATATTTGGGATCGGTTGTTCTGACCACGGTGGGTTCAATGAAGTATCCCTTGGATTTGTCATAGCCACCGCCCACGATGATTTCCGCTTCTTTGTCGGCCTTGACGCGATCCAGGTAACCGGCCAGTTTGTCGAAGGATTTTTCATCGATCACGGCGTTCACGAAATTTGAAAAATCTTCGGTGCCGCCCATTTTAAAGGACTTCACATCCGCGACAACGGCTTCCTTTACCGCATCCCACATGCTTTTAGGAATGTATGCGCGGGAAGCAGCAGAACATTTTTGTCCTTGATATTCGAAGGCCCCTCTTGAGATGGCGGTGGCCACCTCCTTGGCATCCGCACTGGGGTGTGCAATGATGAAATCCTTTCCGCCTGTCTCACCAACGACCCGCGGATATGATTTATAGGTGGATATATTCTCACCGATCTTCTTCCAGATACCCTGAAAAACGCCGGTTGATCCGGTAAAGTGAAATCCGGCAAAGTCTGGATGAGATAATATAAGGTCACCCGCTACCGGGCCATCGGTAGGGATGAAGTTCACCACTCCATCAGGAAGGCCGGCTTTCTTGAATATCTCCATGATCACATAAGCTGCATAAACCTGTGTGTTGGCCGGTTTCCAGACCACCACATTTCCCAGCATGGCTGGGGCGGAAACCAGGTTTCCACCGATGGCGGTGAAGTTGAACGGACTGAGCGCAAAAACAAAGCCTTCGAGCGGACGGTATTCCAGGCGGTTCCACACTCCAGGCGACGAGATTGGCTGGTCTGCATAAATCTCTGTCATGTATTGTACATTGAATCTCAGGAAGTCGGCCAGTTCGCAGGCGGAATCAATCTCTGCCTGAAATACGTTCTTTGATTGGCAGAGCATCGTAGCCGCGTTGATGCGGTCCCGGTAAGGACCGGCCACGAGTTCCGCTGCTTTAAGAAAAATAGAGGCGCGATGTTCCCAGGCCATCTCAGCCCATGCGGAACGTGCCTTCAATGCTGCATCTATGGCTGCCTGCACATGACTTTTGTCTCCTTTATGAAAATGTCCGAGGCTGTGCTTGTGATCGTGAGGAGGTGCCATATTCACGGTCGTCTTTGTTCTGACCTCCTTGCCACCTATGATCATTGGGATGTCCATCTGGGATGCACGCATTTCTTCGATGGTCTTTTGCAATGATGCGCGCTCCGGACTTCCGGGTGTATAAGCTTTGATCGGTTCGTTTACAGCTTTCGGTACATGGTAAATTCCTTTGGGCATAACTCTCTCCGGTTTAGGGTATCAAAATTGTTTGTGCAAAACTGGCGAGAAAAAATGTATAAGCCAAAGCAATAGCAAGATCGCATTGCTAATGGAAAAAAAAGTATCGAAAAGGGGGTTAGTTAAGACGGAATGGGGCTTCCAGCTGGAACTCAGGGATGGTAACTTCGAACGGACTTCCATCCACATCGCTCACCATCAGGTATTTTCCGCGCATCAAACCAAAATCGGTAAGGAGGTTGCAAACCGATTCATAGCTATATTCTTCCCCCGGGTGAAGTACCGGACGATTTCCAACAACCCCTTCGCCTTCCACTTCCCGGTAATCTCCGTTGGAATCAATGATCTCCCAGTAGCGCCTTGTAAGTTGCACTGTTTGTTGACTTTCGTTGCGAATGGTAATGGAGTAGGAAAAGACAAAATGAGGCTGATCCGGATCTGAATATGCCGGTTCGTACTTGCTCTTAACGCTGATTTTAATTCCCTTTGTTACCTTGGTAAACATAGTTCCTGCGCATGTTTCCACTGCAATAATAACTAAAATCAATGAAACTTACCTTATCTGAATGGTAAGGAATTTCAACGTTTTTCAACAGTTTTTACACATTTGATGCCCGATGTTTGGCCAGTTGGAACGTTTGCAGAATCTTGAAACCGGAAATATTTCACTCGCGCTTTTACAATTTGTTCATGCTGTTAAATTGCAAAAAGCCTATCAGGTGATCGTAGTCTGAACCGAAGGGATGATCATATATAAGGATGATGTAATCATTCTCTGTTTCGGAGTGGGTGCCCTCTATCAGGGTTAGGTCCGCTTCGGTGAAACCCTTCTCCAGAAACGCATAGCTATAATTATAGTACCCTTGTTTGAGGTTTAGTTTGGCTTTGTAAGCCAGTCTTTCTTTATCAAAATGCATTCGGAATTGTTCCTTGCATTGCCAATCTGACAATGCGCCGAAAATAAACAGGTCGCCACCGTTGACCGGGTGGGCCATTGGTAGAGTAAATGTCACACCGACATAATCCGCATCGGTTTCCGGATCTCTGCCTTCCTGCACAGCGATGAGTCGACTGCCGTTCAGATCAGAATAACTGTAGTACCTTTTAAAGGAACGTTTTTCATCATTCAACAGGGTGATATGAAAACCTGAAGAATCGGATGTGATGTTTTTTATTCTTTCTGACCAATACCGGGTACTCTTTACATCAAAAAAGCGAAATTCATTGCCGCCGGGAAAGACATTATCCAGGTCATCATCGAAAATCAATACATCATCTTTTACAAACAAAGGCTTCATGTCAGTTTTTGCATTGTCCCACCGGCTATTTTGCAGAATTACGGTCTTCAATGCTCCGTAGGGATCTTCTATCCGATAGTTTCCCCTGTACACTTCAAAATCGATCTCCTGCTTATAGTTCATATCGTCGAGCCTGGAGGCGCGCTTGAGATCGGGCTTGATGGTTAGTTTGCGATCCAGTACAAGAAATCGCCTGGTAAACACCACCTGTTCGGGATCATTGCGGAGATATACCTTAATGATATAGTTACCCGAAATTGTAAACTGTACATCATTGTTGGGCAACCGCAGGCTGTAATGGGTGTATGTACGCAATGTGTTAAAGGAAGGGCGATAGTTCATGATCGGGTTATCGGAAAAGCCGGTCATGAATTCATCGGCCATCAAACCCGAAGGCTTCCAATCTGCTGTACAATGCACGAACCGATAAGAATAATCCTGATAAGCGGCATCCAGGTCATCAAAATGCAGTTCCAGGTTGTAACCGCCGCCAAGCTCCAGAAGAGGGAATGCCATCGGACTTCCCTCAGGATATAGCTGTATGGTTCGGATATTGTCAAAATTACACTGATTGATCAGCGCGTCACCCTGGGTAGTATAGATGCTGTCACGGGTGTTGGTTTCCGGTGGCAGTGCACGACACACACCACATAATAGCGTGAAGAAAATGACAATCAACTCCACTGAAAAATTATATCGCTGCTCAGGATGTGTCTGAGACAGGTTTCGTCTCATCCGTATATAGAAAGATGTCATTTATCTAATTTTGTGAAAATATGTTAAGAACCAAAAACAAATTTATAATTTTGAGGGCTTAACTGTTCCCGTTTTATTTACTGATGAGCATAACCAAGACAGTAAAAATCAGGAAGGGTTTGAACATCCCGCTAAAAGGCGAGGCTGATAAAGTTCATGGAACCCCTCCTTCTTCAGAGATTTTCGCAGTAAAACCAACTGATTTTCACGGAGTGCGGCCAAAGCTGGTCGTCAAGCAAGGTGATGAGGTACTTGCGGGTACACCATTGTTCTTCGACAAAGACAACTCCGAGATCATGTACACCTCGCCGGTTAGCGGTGAAGTGGCAGAAGTGGTCCGTGGTGAAAAACGGAAAATCCTGGAAGTTCGTATTCTGGCAGACAAACAGATCCGTTACGAATCGTTTGAAAAGGGCAATCCCGGTGAAATGTCCAGAGAGGCCATCCTCGCACTTCTATTGAAAAGCGGGACGTGGCCAATGATCAGACAACGCCCGTTGGATATCGTGGCCAACCCGAACGAAAAGCCCAAGGCTATTTTTATTTCGGCATTCGACACAAATCCGTTGGCGCCTGATATGGATTTTATCGTGCATGGCCATGGTGAAGATTTCCAGGCAGGTATCGATGCGCTGGCTAAGTTAACAGACGGCCGTGTACACCTGAATGTAAAGAATGAACAAGGAGCTTCGAAGATATTTCTGGAAGCCAGGAATGTTCAGATCAATAAGGTTTCCGGGCCGCACCCCGCAGGGAATGTGGGTGTGCAGATTCATCACATAGACCCCATTAATAAAGGAGATGTGGTGTGGTTTTGTGCTCCTGCAGATGTATTGACCATTGGCCGGCTATTCCGCCATGGTCGTTTCGATGCTTCCAGAACCATCGCTCTTACCGGTTCCGGAGTAAAAAAACCACAGTACTATAAAACCATGATCGGAGCGGGGCTAAAGAACCTGCTGGCTGAGCATACAGGAGAGGACAACTACCGTGTCATCAGCGGAAATCCTCTGACCGGCACTCAGATCAGCAAAGACGGCTTCCTTGGGTTTTATGATGCCCAGGTGACCGTCCTGAAAGAAGGCAATGAATTCGAGTTCATGGGATGGCTTGCCCCCGGATTTAACAAGTTTAGCCTGTCGCGCACCTTTCCGAGCTGGATGATGCCGGGTAAGAAGTACGATATCGACACCAACCTTCATGGGGAGGAAAGAGCATATGTTGTTACCGGCCAGTATGAAAAGGTCTTTCCGATGAATATTTATCCGGTACACCTCATAAAGGCCATTATGGTAGGCGATATAGAACTGATGGAGAACCTCGGTATTTATGAAGTCGCTCCCGAAGATTTTGCATTGTGCGAGTTTGTCTGCACTTCTAAAATAGATGTTCAGGATCTGGTCCGTGAAGGATTGGATCTGATACGGAAGGAAAATACACCGACCGAACATCACTGATCTTGATTTAAGGGTATAAAAACAACATCGCCTTGAAATTCCTTAGAAACATACTTGATAGTGTAAAGCCTAACTTTGAGAAGGGCGGAAAGTTTGAAAAGTACTTTCCGGTCTTCGATGGCTTTGAGACATTTTTATTTGTTCCAAATCATGTAACCCACAATGGTTCACACATCCGGGACTCCATCGATCTGAAAAGAACAATGATCACGGTGGTATTAGCCCTCATGCCCTGCCTGTTATTCGGGCTGTGGAACACGGGACATCAGCATTTCCTGGCATTAGGGGAGATGACCGACCGGGGAGAAGGCTTTATGGATAAGATCCTGTTCGGTCTTATCATGGTATTGCCGATTATCGCTGTATCATACAC
>JAGQZQ010000044.1 GCA_020435415.1 Flavobacteriales bacterium | reverse complement strand
TCTTTCATGTTGGTTATAATTTTACGGGAATGGAACTGCCGGAGGTGATCCGGAAGGACTGTTCCAATGTGTTGATGGACTGTTTGGAGTTGATGGACCGGAACACCACGCGGTAGTTCCCGGGTTGCAGGGTAATTGTTTCTTTGGTAAGGTTCGGGTTAAGATTATAGATCCAAACCAGCTCATTGTCTTTTTCCAGATATAAACTGCCATAACCCCGGGAGGGCATGATCACAGTGGCCAGCCCCGGTCTTGGAATTTCCAGGGTGGTGGTGTGGCTCTGGCTGATGCGGACATTGTTCTCGTAAATGCGAGGGAGGGTGAGGATCTCCACATCATATGTTCCAATGATATATTTTTCCTGGGTGTTGAAATTCTGCACATTCAGGGTGGACATCTCTCCGGATTTTCTCACGATGGCCTTCAACTGCTGGGGTACCCCGCTAACCTTAAATTCAAGGGTGCCCTGGGGTGCGTCCAGCGGAATGATCGTGTGTTTGCCGGGCGTGAGCGCCACACTGTCTATGCTCACCGTCGGGATGGTGTGCACCACCACATCATAGGTGGGAAGCGGATCAATCACCAGGGTATCGGGGTTGCCACGGTGGTTGATGGTGTGCATGAAGTTATACCTTATATGTCCGGTAAAATGATCGTAAAAGGTCATGTTCACATCGGTCTCGGTGGGTTTGCCGCTTTGATCCAGCAGATTAACCTGGGCCGTGGTATTATTCAAAGCCTGTGAAATCACTATGCCCAGTACATTTCTGAATGTCTTTTCATCTGAGGCATCGTAATAATTCCCTACACATTCAAAGGTTTTTTTAAGATTGATGCCCAGACCGATACCGATAACGAATGGTTTAAGAATGATTCTTTTTTCCTGTAGTGCCAACGATACGGCGCAGGGGTCGCCTCCGCATTCTTCGATGCCGTCGGTGATGAGGATGATGATGTTCCGGCAGTCGCTGCATGGCGGAAAATCCTTGGCGGCATTTTCAAGAGACAGGGTGATGGGTGTGGTGCCGCTGGGGGTGATGCTTTGCAATCGCTGTTTGATCTTTCCTGCAGTGCGAGGCCCGAAGGGGACTTCCAGTTTGGTATCGTCACAATCCTGCGGTGGATATGGTTTTTGATGGCCATAGACACGGAGAGCCAATTGCAAATGCTCAACCTTATCCAGGCTGTCAAGCATTTCGGAAAGCAGTTTCTTCGCAATGTCGATCTTTTTTCCGCTCTGCCATGAACCGAACATGCTTTGGGAGCCATCGAATACAAAAAGCAAACGTGTGGTGGGAATGTGTTCATCTTTGGTACCCTGAGCAAAGGACACCATGGATGTCAAAAGCAGAAAACACAACACGGCAGTTCTTAGCCCGGGGATCACCGGCAAGTAGGGTCTTTTTATTGGGGTGGAGATATAATTCCTGTGGCTCATCTTGCTTTTACAGACAAACATCGTGCCTGTCCTTATGCGGGGTAGTCTCCCAATGTTTCTTCAAGCTGACCCAGCGCACTGGCCAATTGTTCATCGTTGGGTGCAACGCCATGCCAGTGGTGGGTGCCTTGCATGAAATCCACGCCATATCCCATCTCGGTGTGCATGAGAATAAGGATGGGTTGACCCTTTCCGGTAAGGGCCTTGGCTTCGCGAAGTACACGAACCACATCTTCGATATCGTTTCCTTTCATCTCGAGCACCTTCCATCCGAAGCTTTCCCACTTGGCGCAGAGGTTTCCCATGGGTAATACGTCGTCTGTCGGTCCGTCAATCTGTTGACCGTTATAGTCTACCGTGGCGATCAGGTTATCGACTTTATTGGCGGCTGCGAACATGGCTGCTTCCCATATCTGTCCTTCCTGCAGTTCACCATCACCATGAAGGGTATATACGATGTGTTTGTCTTTATTGAGTTTCTTCGCCAGGGCAGAACCCAGGGCAACAGACAGACCCTGGCCGAGTGAGCCGGATGCCACACGTACACCCGGAAGACCTTCATGTGTGGTGGGGTGTCCCTGCAAACGGGAGTTGATCTTCCGGAAAGTGGACAGTTCCTTTACTTCAAAAAAGCCACGCCTTGCCAGAACGCTGTACCATACCGGTGATATATGTCCGTTGGAAAGGAAGAACAGGTCTTCATTAACGCCATCCATGGTAAAGTCCGTGGATAACTCCATCTCCGAAAAGTAGAGGGCGGTCATAAAATCGGTGCAGCCGAGAGATCCTCCCGGATGTCCGGAATTCACGGCATGTACCATACGAACGATGTCGCGGCGCACCTGACTGGCAATTCTCTTAAGTTCCGTTATATCTGGCATGTTGCTCTTCTCCTTGCTCGCCGAATTTGCAGATCGGCATGTTAATATGAAATACGAAGCCGCTAGCTGAGCCAACGTTGGGACAAATATACGTGTTGCTTTGTTATCTCTAAGCAAGTTTCCGGTGATCGGTTCCTTATGTTGGACATGACCGATCTTATGCAAGTGCATACGGTGTATGCCACCACCAGGGTGATCAAACACTAATGAGCAGTTCATTGATTCCCGGTAGCAACCGGTCCTCAGGGGCCAGATGCTTTTTTTATGTCCGGTTGGCACACAAATTTCGTGATCCGGATAACTAGCATCTCAAACCACCTGCTCAATTTCTTTTACCAGATATACAAACTGAAAAATCTCAGGTTTGGCGCGATCTACATTTGAGCCAAAAACAAACATTGCTATGAATCATTCACATCTTAAGAAGCTATTGCTTCTGGCGTGTTCGGTGGTGTACCTCCATTCACCGGCGCAAACAAGATCACCCGAGTCGGTCAAGCCAACCGGTGACAATCAACAGGAAGACAATATTGTTCCCTGCGGTAATGATCTTCAACGGGAATACATATTCAAAAACTTTCCCGAGCTAAGAGAAAAAATACTTGCGGAAGAGGAACGTCAAGAACAGGAAATACAGCGTAGAGTTGCTGCATTGAAGGAGCGTAGGGTAAGTGCTGCACCGGTGACCATACCGGTGGTGGTGCATGTGGTGACGGCTTCTGGCACAACCATTCCAACGGCACAGATCCAGTCACAGATTGATGCATTAAATCTTCAATTTAATAATACATCCGGTGGTCCCAACAATGTTGGTACAGACATACACTTTTGTCTTGCGCCAAGGGATCCGCAAGGCAATCTCCTCGCGGAGGCAGGGATCACCAGGCACCCCAATCAACCAGAGGGTGATCATACGGATGACCCCGGGTCACAGGCTGCTTTGATGGCTGTCGCGAATTATGACAACAGCCGTTATCTGAATATATGGGTAGTTGATGCGATTCGTCCTGCGGGAGCTATTGCCGGAACTGTCATGGGGTATGCGAAATTTCCCAACAACGCAACACCGGGACAATTCGATGGTATCGTTATCAGGTCAGATGTATTTTTGGACAATACAGTCAACGGAAATAATTTTCAACCCAGCTGGCCCCAATACCAGGCGGGAAAAATCCTGGTGCATGAGGCGGGTCACTACCTGAACCTCTACCACACTTTTCAATCCACATCAAGTTGTGGTGATCCGAATGATGCCACCCATGGCGACCGGGTGGATGATACGCCTGTTACAACAGAGCCCGCCCGCGGATGTAATGCAGCCAACAGCACCTGCAGCGGTGTTCAGATTGAGAACCACATGGACTATACCACGGATATGTGCCGCAATACGTTTACACAGGGACAAAGCAACCGGATGATGGCAGCCATTCAGGCGTTTCGTAGCGGTTTGATCGAATCTGTTAATCTGGCCACCACAGGAGTAGCAGGTAATGATCCGGGGTCTTGTTCAGCACCCATGCTTATCGCGGGTTATACGGCAGATATTCATCAGGTCTGCAGCACGGACCAGATCACATTTACGGCCCTTCCGAGTTCGGCTACTTCATGGGAATGGAAGTTTACGTCTGAGAATGGAACGGTTACCTCATCAGGAGTGCAAACCACATCAACATACGTTACGACGTTAACGACGCCGGGCTTTTATGATGTGGAGTTGCTCATTTCAGACGGTTCCGGAACTTCATCCAAGATTGAGCATGACTATATTTTTGTGACCCAATGTTCACCTATTCAGAGTGTCCATGGCAACTGGTACTGGGGGTGTTTTGCAGGGGTTGATTTCTCCTCTGGAAAACCTGTAGGTGTATCTGATGCATATGACAATCAAACACTGCAGACCCGTGAAGGTGTGATCTCGATCAGTGATAATAACGGAAACCTGTTGTTCTATGGAGGATCTAACCTGGATTCCCGTTATGACTTTTACCTGTACAACAGCAGTCACCAAAAGATCAATCCGAATACTCCGCTGAAAGGAAATGGAAGCGCCGTACAATCATCGGTTGCATTCCCTCACCCTGATCAAGTAAATTACCCGAATCACTATATCGTGGTAACCAATGCCAATGGCACCAGTGATTATGTGACCAACCCCAACGACGGATTGCATTATACCGTTGTGGATATGAACGGCTCGGGTTCATTGCTGGCAAGCCAGGTTAACGTTCCTATGCCACCACCTGCAGGAGGGCCGCAGGCTTCTACCGGCGCAGCACAGATAGGAGAACAACTGATCGCGATCACCAATTGCGACGGCTCCGGATATTGGGTGATCGCAGCTGGTTACAGCGGCGCCTTCAGGGATGATTTTTATGTTTACCGTTTTGACCAGAATGGATTCGGTGGCGTACCGGATACCTATGGCAACTTTACCGGCATTGACAGGATTTCATGGATATCGCCGTTCAAGGCATCGCCGGATGCCAAGCATATCGGCGCCCAGCTAATATATTCAGGATCCTCACTCGCGACTACTTCCATACTGGACTTTGACAATGCAACCGGGGTTATATCCAATCCTGTGGGTTTTGTCACGAATCCGGAAAACAAACACAACCCGTTTTCATTCAGCCCCAGCTCCAATCTGTTCTATGCGGTGACAACCAACGACGTCAGACAGTATGATCTGACCAGGCCAAATCCGGTATCAACAGAACGGATCGTTTTGGACAAACAAGTGGGTGATCTGCAAATCGGTCCGGATAATAAATTGTATGTGGCATTAAAGGAAAACGGTCCGCGACGTATTGCGGTATTCAACAGACCGGAAAACATCAACTCGGGTGATTATCCCGCGCGAAACGATGCAGGTTACAATGATTATGGTCCGGATCTGGTCGCGACCAATCTGGGAAGTGGTTGCGGAAGTGGACTGGATTTTCCGAACCTGATATTGCAAAATCCGAACCCGACACAGGATCCCCGTACCAAATTTGCAATCATTAATTGCAACACCGTGAAGTTTACAACGGAGCTATGTCCGGGAACACAGGTGCAATGGGACTTCGGGGATGGCAGTACATCCACGCAGACAAATCCCGTGCACACCTATTCGACTTCCGGAAATTATACGGTGACACTGTTGGTGGGCCCAAATCCACCCGGATACCTTACCTATAATGTGGTGATCAATGATCCGCCATCAATCTCCATTCTGGGGAATCTGAATGTGGAGTTGGACTGTGATAATGTTAATGACCCTGTCAGTTACTTTATCTCAGACTATGATCCTTCCCTGGACTACACGTGGACAGTGACCAACGGTCATGTCATTTCAGGTGATGAAAGTTACGCTGATGTCATGTGGAATTTCGGGACAGGAACCGTCACGGTGACTGCAACCGATCCCAGGACAGGCTGCACATCGGAAAATGATATCACGGTTACCGTTGTCAATACTTGCCGCTCGTGTCTCAGCTTCGACGGGGTGGACGATTATCTGGTCTCCAACACCACGGCGATCAATGATATGAACAGGTATCATTTCACGTTGGAAGCAGCCATAAACGGACTCACATCCGAGCAAGATGATTATAGTGTGATTATATCAAACTATGGTACGGATGACAAGGGACTGTCGCTTCTTTTTGCGAAGAACTCCGTGCTTGGGATGCCGGGTAATCCGGATGAGTACAAGGTTTGTGTACAGTTCCCATACCCGGGTAATATCTTCTATTTCTTTGGTAATTTCAATGCCGACCTGTTCCTTGATGGAGCGTGTCACCATTTAGCAGTGAGCAGGAATGTGGATTCTTTATTCCTTTACATGGATGGCAAACGCGTCGAATATACTGTGTTCGGAACCGATGTAATTTTGGCGTCCAATACGCCTGTTCATATTGGCAGGTCACCAAAGTTCGGTGCGTCCAGCAGTTTCAAGGGGACCATCTCACAGGTCCGTGTCTGGAATGTGGAGCGGACTGAAGCAGAGATAGCAGCCAATATGACCGTGGACATACCGGTAACGGCAGACCTGTATGCCTACTGGAAACTGAATGACGGTGCAGGCCAGATCGCTCTGGAAGAAGTGAACAATATGCATGCCCAATTAGGAAATTCTACCGGTGGTGACGTGAACGACCCTAACTGGGGCGTGGAGTGCTGCAGCGTGGAGCCGGAAAAAGTACTTTGGTTCGACGGCAATGATGACTATATGATCTGTGATCATGAGGCGCTGGAGGATATCGCTACCGGAGACTTTACCCTTGAGGCGGAGATTCGTGGAGATGAGGCGGTGCAAACAAGCTATCCCACCATCCTGTCCAACCGTAAGAACTTCGGTGGTACGAAGGGTGTGATGATGTTCTTCCATCCCAAATGGAACGGCTCTCAGTATAAACTGCTGGCTGTACAGATCGGTGCGAAGAACTACTTCTCAAATTTCAACGGCACCTTTAATGCCAGCGTACTGGATAATGAATGCCACCATGTCGCTGTGACGCGAACAGGAAATCTTCTTACCTTTTATGTAGACGGAGAAGCGATCGGTACCCGGAATCTTTCGGCTACCGCTAATAATACGGCCACTTCGACCGGATCCGTATACGTAGGGAAGGATAACATCACCGGAACCAGTAAGTTCGAGGGGCAGATCAGCAATGTGCGTATCTGGGATTATGCCAGAACCGCAACCCAGATCAGTGAGAATATGCACAGTGATGTTTCTCTGGAAACCGGTTTGCAGGCTTACTGGAAGATGAACGAAGGCAGCGGCCAGGTGGCGCAGGATTACACAGGTAATTATGCCATCCAACTTGGGGCAACCAACCTGGCAGATCAGTACGATCCGCTGTGGATATATGATGACTGCGGTTCTCAGGCACCTCAGAACATCAACAAGATCCAGGAAGTTGAAGAGCTGATCGACTCCCTGTCCATGGATGAGGGCGTGAATCAGATCAACCTCTACCCGAACCCGGTCAGGGATGTGATCACGATCGGGGTGAACAACCCCACATCGAATGTGACGGTTCAGATCTTCGGCATCACCGGCATGGTGATCTATGAGGAGCAGTTCGGATCATTCCTTCGCACAGAGGTAGACCTAAGTGAACAACCTGATGGCATCTACCTGGTGAAGGTGATCACCCCGGAGGAAACGCTCACGACCAAGTTGATTAAACAGTAGTAGGTCGTTTTTTCATTCTTCATTCTTGATTCATCATGGCAGCCGGTCCTCAGGGGCCGGCTGCTTTTTTTGTGTCCGGCAGGATTTCCGGTAAATATTGATGTATTCAGACATCGTGTATGCAACTGATCCCAAACTATGCAACAGAAAATTTTCTATTGCATAGCGATTAAGAAAATCAACCTTTTCGGTCCGTACTTCGTGCATCCGAAAAGTGATTTTCTATCCCGTAGGTACGGGAGGGATAACCCCAACTAAATACAGATAGTTCGGCTTGTTCCTCACCTCCAACTGCATAAGTTGGGCTGATCTTTCCTATCTTTGCGCACCTTTATCAAACTTGTGTACTATGTCATTGAAATGTGGGATCGTTGGTTTGCCGAACGTTGGTAAGTCTACCTTGTTTAATTGTTTGTCCAATGCCAAGGCCCAGTCGGCCAATTTCCCTTTCTGCACCATCGAACCCAATGTGGGTATCGTAGTGGTGCCGGATCCACGTATGGATGTGCTGATCAATCTTGTGAAACCTCAGAATACCGTTCCGGCTACTGTCGAGTTTGTGGACATTGCAGGCCTGGTTAAAGGCGCCAGCAAAGGTGAAGGCTTGGGTAACCAGTTTCTGGGGAATATCCGTGAGACGGACCTTATCATACACGTACTGCGCTGTTTTGACAATGACAATGTGGTGCATGTGGATGGGGGCGTGAATCCTGTAAGGGATAAGGAAGTGATCGATACAGAGCTCCAGTTGAAGGATCTGGAAACGGTGGATAAAAGGTTGGAGCGGGTTCGAAAGGCTGCCAAGTCGGGCGACAAGGATGCGCTCAAAGTGGTACAGGTACTGGAGACCTATAAGTCACATCTGGAATCGGGAAAGTCGGCACGCTCTGTTTCATTATCTAAAGAAGACATTGCGTTGGTTGATGACATGCAGCTGCTCACCGCAAAACTGGTGCTTTACGTTTGCAATGTGGATGAAGCTTCGGTTAAAACCGGGAACCGTCACGTGGAAGCGGTCAGGGAAGCAGTGAAGGATGAAAACGCAGAGATTGTTGTTGTGGCAGCTGCCATTGAAGAGGAGATCGCCGCTTTGGAAGATGTGGAGGATCGGAAGGCATTTCTTGCGGAAATGGGACTTGAGGAAGCAGGCATCAATCAACTGATACGTGCGGCATACAGACTATTGAATCTCATTACCTATTTTACGGCAGGTGTGAAAGAGGTCAGGGCATGGACTGTCATGAGAGGCTCCAGAGCACCCCAGGCCGCCGGCGTGATTCACAGTGATTTTGAAAAAGGATTTATTCGGGCGGAGGTCATTAAGTATGACGACTACAAAACCCTGGGTTCCGAATTGGCATGCAAAGAAGCGGGAAAGCTTTCTGTTGAAGGCAAGGAATATGTAGTACAGGACGGCGATATCATGCACTTCAGATTTAATGTTTAATGTTTCCTGAATGTATTGGTGTCTGCGTTAGGAAGGAGATATTAGACCATAGAAAGTAGACATTAGACTATGGTCATTGGTTGTAACCATTTGACATTTACTACACCTTTATCGGTTTGATTGCCTACTGCCTACTGTCTACTGCCCACTGCCTACTATCTCCTGCCCACTCTAACCATTCACCTCACCTTCGTCAAACCCGGTAAATTCATCCGGTTCATCTGAAGGAGGTTCTATTCCCACACTTGTTTGGGTGCCGTCTACAGGTAAACGGATCTCTGTTTCCGGCACAGGTGGGGTGGCTTTATCTTTTTCCGATGTCTTGTCATCGCCACCGTGTATCATGCCCAAAGTCATGACGAAGCCTGTGGCCAGGATGATAAACAACAGGATGCCGTTGTTGAATTCAGGGGCCATCATGTCCGGTGGGATCGCATAAAAAAGCAATACCGTGATCAATCCCCGTGGGGCCACCCATATCTGAGGCATCATGTTGGCTCCTGTGAACGTCATCAGAATGAACCATCGGACAAGATAAATAGACCCTAGCAAAACAAGACTGATCACGACTACATCCAGGCCAAGCAAGCTGGACAGTGCGATGCTGGCGCCAAAGATCACAAAGAAAAAAGTGCGGACTACAAAAGCTGTTTCCAGGGTAAGGATGTGGAGGCCTTTCTCTATGCTTTGAAATTTCTCCCAATCCAGTAACTGCCTGAGTCGCCAGCGGAAGAACAGGTGCGCATTGCTAACCATGAGCCCGAATACCAGGATAACGATCAGGGGAGACAGGTGCGCTTTCTTTCCAATAGAATAAAGCAACATCAAGATGGCAATGAGCAAGAACAATTTTGGTCCGTGAGAAATATGTTGGAAGGCAACAATAAGCAGGTAGCTTACCACAAGTGACACCACAACAGTTACACTTAGCCCGCCGATAAATGCCATGACCGGATCTGCTCCGGAGCCTTGTCCCATGTGTGACTCCCGCAGACTGATCAAAAAATAGAACATCATGATGCCCAGGATATCTGATACGGTGCTTTCATAGATCAGGAATTCCTTTTTATCTGTCTTAAGATGACTGACACTGGGAATGATGATGGCACTGCTCAGAATGCTTAATGGGGTAGCATAGAGGAGGGCTTGCAGGAAGTCCATCATGGGTAGGAAAGCATGAATGATCCCGGCAGCTGCAAATGAGGAACCCAACAGGCCTATGAGGGCGACCGCTGTGGATTTCAGGATGACCGGAATTTTAGCCCGTGTTAATTCTAACTCAAGCGCCGCTTCCAGCACGATCATGATCAGACCAACAATGCCCAATACTTCGAGGATGGGGAAGAAATTGATGTCATGGAAGCCAAAGTATTTGATCAGATATTGGATTCCGATACCCAAGACGATGAGCATCAGAACGGAGGGGATATTTGTTTTCCTCGCCAGTCGGTTAAAAAGAAAGGAAATCAAGATCACCAGGCTTCCACCGATGATCAGGCTATAAGCATCCAGGGTTCCCATGGTGTTGATCAGGTTTTTTGGATACGCTTTTTACCGGCGTTCCTTTCCAGGTATTGGATGATCTCTCCGGCAATGTCATGGCCTGTTGCCATTTCAATACCCTCCAGACCCGGAGAACTGTTTACTTCAAGAATCAGAGGCCCTCTTTTGCTCTGGAGCATATCTACGCCAGCCACTTTCAATCCCAGAATTCTTGCAGCCTTGAGTGCAGCGGTTTTTTGCCGGGCACCAAGTTGTACGACAGAGGCAGTACCGCCTCTGTGTAAATTGCTTCTGAATTCTCCTTCTTTTGCCTGGCGTTTCATGGCGCCAACTACTTTTCCGTCAACAATAAAGGCTCTAATATCAGCGCCACCGGCTTCCTTGATGAATTCCTGAATGATGGCGCGGGCTTTCAGGCCATTGAAGGCCTCGATCACCGAAACGGCGCTTTTGTTGGTATCTGCCTTAACTACGCCAAGTCCCTGGGTACCCTCCAGAAGCTTAATGATAAGCGGAGCACCGCCAAGTCCCTGTACAATGGGTTCTGCGTGTTTGGCATAGTTGGTAAATACCGTTTTTGGCATATCAAGTCCGGCACGTGCCAAAAGTTGCAGACTTCTGAGTTTATCCCTTGACCGCACAAGGGCTTGAGATTCAATCGCAGTAAATACGCGCATCATTTCAAACTGCCGCACCACAGCAGTTCCATAGAAGGTGATGCTTGCACCGATCCTTGGAATGATCGCATTGATTCCTTCCAGTGGCATGTCGTTATAAAGGATGGCAGGCTTTTTCTTTTCCAGCACAAGCGTACATTTCAACGGATCAATAATGATCATTTCATGACCCCGCTGCTTTCCTGCTTCCATGATCCGACTGGTAGAATATAATCGACCGTTGCGTGATAAAACGGCTATCTTCATACTTTCTTCTGTAATGGCCTTAACTTAAACAATTACCTGGTCCTGTGATTAACGCTGAATTGGAGGTGTTCTTTCCTAAAGGCCGCAATATCCAAAAAGATTTCCGGATTTCAAGGGTTGGAAAGGCTGACAGGGTTCATTAACAATGTGGAGTCTACCAGAGCATATGAACCCGGAAGGCTATCGGGTAAAGATTGCATAACGGTCTAATAGCCAGTCAACTCGTTTTCATCTTATCAACAAAATCCTGTTGATAAGACTTGTATGTCCGGTTGCGGCAAAGCGGAGGGTAACTTTATCTTTGCGTTACATCACAAGGAAGTCAAATTAAACTTGGTTATTTATGAAAAAGAGAATACTCGTGGTAGCAGGTGTTATGAGCTTGTCTACCGTTTTCGCACAGGATCTCACGTCAAAGAAGGGAGAGACCATTCTTCCTGAAGCTGACGATTGGTCCATCGGTATCGATGCAAATCCTCTTCTGAACTATTTCGGAAGGATGTTGTCAGGTGCCGGTTCTACAGCTCCTACCTTTGAATTTCTGGATGGTAGCCTGATGCACATTGTAGGAAAGAGGTTCACAGATGCAAACACCGCACAACGTGCGATCCTTCGTCTGGGTTTTGGATCTGCTCACTCGACTGCTATGATTGCAGACATGACTGCAACCGCTCCTACATTTCCAGCCGTTCCAGCCATGCTGGAGGATAAGATGACTGCTTCCTACAAACATATCGGTCTGGGTGCCGGTATCGAGAAAAGAAGGGGTAGCACACGTCTGCAAGGACTGTATGGTGCTGATGCCATGCTCGTGTTCATGGGTACATCGGAGAAATATGAGTACGGCAATGGACTATCAGCTACCGTTAATGCGGCCACAGGTTCTACCGGTTTTACCAGTTCCATCATGACCGGTGGTTCCAACATTACTACTGACACTTACGGTAATGCCGCCCGTGTGACAGAAGCTAAATCAGGAAGCACTTTCGGGATCGCAATTCGCGGCTTTATCGGTGCAGAATACTTTTTCCTGCCTAAGATCTCTGTTGGTGGTGAATTCGGCTGGGGGCTGATGTTCTCCTCAACCGGTGCATCTTCTTACACCACTGAGAGCTTCAACCCAGGTACAAATAACGCAGGAAACCAAACCATTGAAGGCGGTAAATCCGGCGGTATGGCAATTGATGTGGACCAAAACCTGTCCGGAACGGGTTCAGGTACCCTGAGATTGAACTTCCATTTCTAATGGAGATTACCCAATAACCAAAAAGCCCTCCGGTATCGGGGGGCTTTTTTTGTTAATGGGGTCATGGTAATTAGATAATGGTTATTGGTCAATAGTTAATAGACAATAGTCATTGGTCATTGGCGAAAAGCGCTACTGTCTACTGTCTACTATCTACTGTCTACTATCTACTGTCTACTATCTACTATCTACTGTCTACTATCTACTATCTACTATCTACTATCTACTATCTACTATCTACTGTCTACTATCTACTATCTACTATCTACTTTCCCCTATCCATCTCCCGTTGCATATCCTTCTTCTTCATGTCTTCCCGCTTATCATACAGTTTTTTGCCTTTGGCAACGGCAATATCAAGTTTGGCAAATCCACGGTCACTGATAAATAATGCCAGCGGAATGATGGTTAACCCCTGATCTTTCAGCAACTTCTCAATCTTCTCTAATTCCCGGCGTTTGACAAGCAATTTCCTGTCGCGTTTTTCTTCATGACCTGCATAGCCTGCGTGTTCGTAAGGTGCAATGTGCATGTTGCGGACCCACAGTTCATTGCTCAGTACGGCGCAGAATGCGTCGTTGAGGTTGGCTTTGCCGGCACGGATGGATTTGATCTCACTGCCGGTCAATACCATGCCTGCAGTAAACTTCTCCAACAAGTGGTATTCAAAACCCGCCTTGCGATTCTTTATATGTACCGGATTGGACATGGTGCAAAGGTAGAACGATTTGCGGATTCAACATACGGGCATAATTCTCCGGCAATCGATCATTGTGACGATAGTTTTTTTATTTTGTGGAAAATCCCAAGCAAGGCCACATGCATCCAGCCATCTCCATCATTATTCCCCTTTACAATGAAGAAGAGGTTTTCCCATTGCTGAAGGAACGATTACAGGGAATCATGAAATCTCCCGATTACTCCCTGGAGATAGTGATGGTGGATGACGGAAGCACAGATTCCACACCTGCACTAATGGAGCAACTGGCTGTAGAAGACGGGCGCTTTCAAGCAGTTTTTCTATCCAGGAATTTCGGACATCAACAGGCCCTTTCAGCCGGACTCATGCATGTCAGGGCCACAGAGGCCGTGATGATTATTGACGGTGATTTACAAGATCCACCGGAACTGGTGTTCGATTTTTTCAGGAAATTGAAGGAAGGGTACGATGTGGTGTATGCGGTCAGACGGAAACGAAAGGAAGGACTATTAAAAAAACTGGCATACTTTCTTTTTTACCGCATTCAACGACGGATGACCAACATCCGTATTCATGCGGACAGCGGTGATTTCTGCATGATGAGTACACGAGTGGTACGCATATTAAATGACATGCCGGAGGACAATCGCTTTCTTCGTGGAATGAGGTCATGGGTCGGATTTAAGCAATACGGTTTTGAATATGAGCGCGCTGAAAGAAAAGCGGGCCGATCTAAATATAGTTTAAGGATGCTGGTCAACCTGGCCTATAACGGCATCTTTAATTTCAGTGCCTTACCCATCCGTTTTATCACCAGTCTCGGACTTTATGCCATTCTGTTATCGCTCGGTTATCTGACCTATACCCTCGTGCGAAAGTTCTGGTTTGATGATGTTCCGTCAGGTTTTACAGGTATCCTTGTGGCCATTATTATGCTCGGTGGTGTTCAGCTTATTTCAATAGGAGTGGTGGGGGAGTATGTGGTGCGTATTTTTCAACAGACCAAGGGGCGTCCGCGGTTTATTGTGAAAGAGCACATTGTTGACCAGAAATCAGTAACCGGCATCTAATGGTGGAGATCGTTCGCTTATCCGAACCCCTTCCCGTTTCCATGAGTAACGATTGGTATGACATGGCTACCCAGGATCATTTCTGGATTCAGTGGCGTTTCCGGTCATTTCAGCGATTGTATGGGGCGTACCTAAAACCAGGCATGAAACTTCTTGAGATTGGTTGCGGCAATGGTGTCGTTCGCGACCAGGTTGAAAAAGCATATGACGTCACGGTAGACGCTACAGACCTGAATATGTTTGCGCTTGAAAAAGCAGGGAAGGGGCGTGGGCGTCTGCTTACATATAATGTATTCGACCGTCATCCTGACATGGTGGGCGCTTATGACGCCGTCTTGTTGATGGATGTGATAGAGCACATCGATAATGATCAGGCATTTCTGGAAGCCTGCCTGGATCATCTCAAACCGGGAGGACGGGTGTTAATAAATGTGCCCGCTTTTCAATGGTTATACAGCAGGTATGATAAGGAAGACGGACATGTCAGGCGCTACAATAAAAATGAGATATCGGCCTTGTTCAAACGAACAGGCCTTTCCGGAGCATCGTTCTCGTACTGGGGGTTTACCGCTCTGCCGGTGATCCTGGCTAGAAAAGGAGTGTTGTTATTTATGAAAGACCGGTTTGTTGTTGCCGGTTTTCAACCACCCGGCATGATGGCTGATGTATTTCTGCGATTTCTTATGTGGATCGATCTTCACCTGCTGAGGTGGTGCTGGCGGATCGGTGGGTCATCGTTGATGGCGACGGGAATTAGTAAATAGACATTAGATAATAGTCGCGGGACATAAGACTTTAGAAAATAGACATCAGACAATGGATAATAAGTATTCGCGGATAGTGTACAATTGTCCAATCTCTATAGCCTTGCACTGCCTCCTGCCTCCTGCCTACAGCCTCCTGCCTACAAAAAATCCCCCCATACTTCTTACATTTACAAAGAATAATCATTAGCCTTTTAAGTATAGAAAATATATAAATATGAAGATCATTCCGGCTTGCTTGCTAGGTTCATTGCTTTTCATCACAACTTCCTGTGATTGGGTTAAGAGTAAGACCAAGGAAACCATTAACAAGGGTGGTGAGACCGTCGGGAAATCTGCAACAGAGTTTGTTGTTGGCGTTTCCGATGGCGTTAAAGAAACGTTGCGGTGCGATGTTGCCTTGTCTCAGGAGTTAACGAATAATGGAATCGCCATGACCAAACATGACGTGGCATATGACGGAGGGGAGAGACATATGTATGTGGTTACTCTTTACCTGATTTTCAATCAGCCGTTTGATGCATCACTTCAGGCAACAGCGTATGATAGCGATCGCCGCGAGATTGGACGAAGTACTATGAAAGTGCAACAGAAGGCCGGAGACGCGGGTTATTTTGAATTTACTTTTGACAAACGGTCCGATATCGGAGCAAAAAGCAAAATTGAAATTGGCATAGCCGACCATCCTGTCGATTGATCATTGCCCGTCCGTCAACCCGAGTTTCCTGGCTGTATCCACAAAGTCGCGTTCGTTTTTTGGGGAGATGAACAGCCGATTCCCATCTTTTAGGGTGATCATACAAATATCATGATGAACACGTACCTTTTTGGTGTGTATCGCTTCTCTGTTTCCGGAAGATATGGTGGCAACCACAGGGGTAACCGACAAGTACTTGTATTCTGGAGATTTCCGTTTGATCAACTGTACATAACCTATCAGATCGGCTGACTTTGCTATGCGTTCTTCTTCATTCATCATGTCTGCCGTCAATCGCTCATAATCCTCCGCGGTGACAAGTTCCACCGATGCGATGTCATGAGCACTCAGCTGCACCGAAGGTCTGAGCATCGGCCGGATCAAAATGCCCCGGTTGCTGATCTCAAAACGTGTGAATAATCGAAGCAGCGAGGAGATCATTACCACATAGAAAAAACCTACGAAGATGATGGCGAAACCCATACTCCAGTGCCATTTCAGAGGTTCTTCTGATGGCAATACAAGTGGAAGCACAGTGGAGACCAACAGGATCAGAAAGCCCATTGTGATGCCTATGACTGTCGGTTTTGCTTTCCGGGTGTGATAGGTTTGCGGGATCATGTGAGAAGTGGATGAACCGGCTGCTCTTTAATTTTCGCAATGCTCCTCGATCAGCTGCTCTACTTCCGGGCCGTAATTGGTTGTGAAACCAAGGTTGAGAGATGTTCTGAAGTCTGCACATGCCTTGTCTTTTTCCCCTTGTTCGAGAAAAATCAGGCCACGGTTTTTATATGCCCAGGAATTGTTCGGATACAGCTTAAGCGATTTCTCAATATCCTGCATGGCCCCTTTGAGGTCGCCGGACTTCAGTTTACTGTAACTCCTGTTGCTATAGCTGAGCGGTTCATTGGGGTTCAACTTAAGTGCCTTGTCAAAATAGGGGATGGACTTTTCATATTCCCCCATATGCTGATATTTAAAACCGATATTCACGTATGGACCGGGATTGGTAGAATCTACCTGCACTGCTTTGAGAAGGTATGTCAGCGTTTCATCTCCGCGTCCGATTTCGTCACATATTCCACCCAGATTGATCAGTGTAGCGAGATCATTCGTGTCATATTTGTAAGCTGTCATCAGATCTTCATAAGCGCTTTCAAATTGACGCCGACGGAGTTTTGCCACACCGCGGTTCATAATGGCCAACCGTCTCATGGTATCATTCTCGGCATATTCAAAAGCCTTTCCGAAATCGCTGGCCGCTCCATTATAGTCATCCCATGCGAGAAAAATATTTCCACGGTCAAGGAAAAGTCCGGACACCTTTGGAAATTTTGAAATGGTTTTTGTGAGCAGATCATAGGCTTCACGGGATTGATTGTTTTCATCAAGATAGAATGCCTTGATTCGAAACAACTCGCAATCGGTCGTGTCAATTTTCAGTGCCTTGTCTATTGACTTAAGAGCGGATTTCAGGTTTCCTTTAGCGAAAAAAACACTTGCTTCATCCCTTAATTGCTGCACATCTTGTCCAATAACGGACAATGAAACAAATGTGCATATTAATATACTCAATGCTGTTTTAAACATAATTTATCTTTTACACGGTTAATATAAACAAAATCCCTCGGGTGATAAATGGTGTGTGGATGCATGCAACGGTTTTGTACCTTTAGGCAATGTTCCGATTACGCATTTCTATCGTATCCGGCCTTCTGCTAATGATGGCGTATGTCCCGGTTTTAAAGGGCCAGGATGTGTGTTCTGATACCTCCCGTTTTTGCATTACCACTGCGTTCACGCCAAATGGCGATGGTGTCAATGATGTCTGGTTTATTCAACAATTGGAAACCTATCCCGGAACGATGGTGCGGGTGTTCAATACGGCGGGGAAAGAGGTGTTTGAGAGTATGTCATATAATAATGATTGGTCGGGAGCAGATAGCGGTGGTGAGCAACTACCTGCAGGCCCATACCTTTATGTGGTGGTTCAGGGTGTGACCGGAAAGCAATTCTCAGGAACGTTATTAATCATACACGCCCGCGAGTGAAAAGTAAAAGGAATAGGTTGTTGCTATTCCTCATTCTGACGGGCGTTGTTGCACCGTTGGCTGTTAATGCCCAGCTTTATCCGGTACGCGGCAGTTATCTATTTAATGATTACTACCTTAATCCTGCAACCACCGGAAGTAAAATATTCAATCCGTTCTGGTTGTCCTATCAAAAACCCAATCCTGGCCTGGATAACAGTCCGGTTCATCAATCCGTCTCTTATCATTCCCTGATATCCGGTCCTCCGAATCATCGAACGATGGGCATGGGTGGCGGTTTGGAGTACCACGGCATCGGTCCGGTATCATACACGAGACTGCAATTATCTTATGCCTATCATGCGGAGGTGAAAAGACGGTACAACAAATGTGCCTTCGGTCTGGCACTGGGAGCTACTCATTATGCCATTCAGAAGGATAAATTGGTTGTTGCCGATATGAACGATCCACTTATTATGGAAATGACCTCCACGGAAATGAGGTGGAATGCCTCGGTGGGGATGCTGTTTTACAGTGACCGTTACGGAAGTCAGCGATACACTACTGATACCTATCATCTGGGATGGTCGGTGATGAATATATTGGGACCGGGTGAAAAGTCGGGCAACGGATCATTCAATAGCCAGGACCAATCCACCCAGGTTGTGTTGTCAGGTGCTTACGGTCGTCGTTTTAAAAAAGTATGGATGATTGAACCGTTGATGCTCATACGAATGGGGGCAGCAGGATTTCAGGCGGACATCACCACCAGGGTTTATTACCATTACATGGACAATGCCAATGTGTGGACAGGGCTTTCACTGCGAACGGGAGATGCCTTTGCTCCGGTCTTCGGGCTAACGCATCAGAATGTATCTGTTGGTTATGCGTTTGAAATTCCAGTCAGTGATATAAGGGCGTATACCTCTCCCGCACATGCCATTCATATAGGTATTCTGATGAATCGGCGGTTGATCAAGACGTTGTAGTCCGCTTCGCCGTGACGCGAATGAACAATCACCTTCTCCCGGTTAATTGGCAGATTTTGTTTTCCGAAGCTTTTGGTTTTTCTTTCCCTCCTTCCAGATGTAGGTGCGGTAGTTCTGGGTGATGCGAATCTTTTTTACCAGCCATGTGTCGCCGGCTTTTTCAAACCAAAGAGAACCTTTTACGCCACCGCCATGCGGAATGAAGCGTATCATGGCCTTATTCCCATCTATCCTGATGCTGACATACTCACGGTACCGTGTGATCTTCTTCTCCCGCAACTCTTCTTTGGTCAGGATGGCCACCGGTTGGCCGTTTTCGCTAAGCGTCGTGCCTTTGGATACCAGGTCATTCTGAAGGATAACCGTTGCTTTTTCAACCACCTGACCTTCTTCGTCCAGCGTTTTCTGGATGAACGGCATGTTGAGTGTACGCTGCAACAACAGTGCTTTGTCATCTTCCTGTGCATGGCAAAGGAGGGGAATGGAGAGTAGAAAGATCATCCAGGCCTTGTTCATAGTCGGGTCAATTTACAATAAATCGGTGTTTGTGCGTATTGCAAAGCATATTTCATTCCAACCGACCGTTGTATATTGCAAATGATAAAAGTAATATGAACAGGCTTCTTCTGATAATCATCGCAGGTGCTTGCACCACCCCACCCGACAATACATCTACGGTTGAAATAGATACGGAGACCTCCATGCATGATTCATTTGAGGAACCGGAATATGTTCGTTGGTTCAACGAGTCGGATGCCCTTATTGCCGATGGTTTTGATTTCCCTGTTGGTCGCCCCGATGCCCGGGGTTACTACAATGCACAGAAATTTGGTGAGAACGATCATCTCGGTGATGACTGGAATGGCGTGGGTAGGGGCAATACCGACCTGGGTGACACCGTGTATGCCGTCGCTAACGGAAGGGTAAGTTTTGTGCAGGATGAGGGTGCAGGATGGGGAAATGTGATTCGGATCATCCACCGGTTTGAAAGGCCGGATACAGAAGAATACGTTGAATCTCTGTATGCGCATCTGGATACAATGCTGGTTAATGAATTGGCCTGGGTACAAAGAGGGAGTCCAATTGGAACGATCGGTACCGCGCATGGAGCCTATCTTGCCCACCTCCATCTGGAACTGCGTGATAGTGTTGGTATGGATTTGGGTGGTGGCTATAGCTCAGAAACAAACGGATACAAAGATCCGACAGCATTTATCAGGCAAAACAGACCCTAGGTTTGGAGTTTGGTGAGCGGCACATCAACCGGAACTTATCGTGCCACCACCTCTTCTGGTGGTTTATTCACCGGCTTCACCAGATACCATACCACCCACACAAACCCGATCAGGGCCAGCCAGAAACTCACGGGTGCCCATCCTTTGCGGTATATGAATTCAACGGTGTGCTTTCCCGGAGGTACCGCTACACTTTGCAGGGTGAAGTAACTCCGGAAACGTTTGACTTTCTCGCCATCGATCCTTGCTTCCCAACCGGGGTAGTCGTTTTGTAACAAGGTCATGATCTGGGGTTGCTTAATCTCTACCTCCGTGGTTATGTGTTGAGGGTTGTAATCCGAAATACGAAAGCGGTCGCTGGAATGATGACCGAGCGTCCCGATGATCGACTTCATCTCCGGTGCACTGGTGACCACAACGTGCGCCGATCTGGCAGACATGCTTTTAATACTGGTTTCCTGTTCCACATATTCCAGGTTATGGCTCAGGTGGATGAACGGTCTGTTCAATGCGGAATCCCTTGCGGGCGCATTATACAACAGATCAAACCGGTTCAGGATAAATGGATTGAAACCATCCGCGGATATCCGTTTGGCATACATATTCGTGTTCCGCCAGAATGGGGAATTAGGTACGCTGAAGTCGTTGTGACTGATCACCGGACTTTTGGCAGGAACGGGAAATCCGCTGGGGTAGTTGTTCAGCTCATGCTGACTCGCAATAGGACTGAATTCGTTAACGACCGTGTACGGTAGATTAAGCTGTGTTGCAATCACCATATCCGTCGCAACCAGAGCCAGCAGGTAGTAGTGAATACGGAAACTCTTGCGGGCGTAGAAAAGGACGGAAAGGAATGCTGCCAGTAGGCTCAGTTGTATGATCCCTTGAAATACAATATGGTCAGATCGCGTGGCATCTCCCGCCAGTTTAAACCATCCGGCGCCTTCGGTAACTGGTTTGAGGTAGGAAGAGCGATCCATATGATAAAACACAAATCCGGTCATGATGGTGGCAAGCAGAATGGTCACAGCGCTCAGTATCCGGGTACGCCTCTTGGCCAGTACATAGTCTATGGAAAATCCTACGGGAACAAGAAAGCACAATACCGCGAAAATCCGGAAGAGGGAAGGGAATCTGAACATGTTCATGAAAGGAACATAAAGGTAAAGCCACTCACGCAAAGGTAACAGGTCACCGAAGGCCACCAGCAGACATACCAGACCGAAAATCATGAAGGTCCATTCTTTGCGGTTGATGCGCCTGATCAGGGCCAACAGAAAAAAAGAAGCGGCGATGATTCCTGCATAACCGTTGGCCATGGAAATATCCGTGCCGAAATACTCCCCATCTTTAACCGTGGAATAGGGAAACATAAATGACAACATGCATTGCAGCGAAAAAGGTCCGAATAATGCCCGACTGAGGTTGATCCCGTTGCCTCTGGACATCAAAGGGATGGACTCTGCAATAGACAGAATATACCCGGATGTCAATGCCAGAAGCAATGCTAACCCGATGCCCCCGCCTTTCAGCAATGGTAAAATGACATTCTTCTGTTTCAGCTTCCTCCATTCAATGATGCGAAGAATGAAAATGACGATCAACAGGTAAAAAAGAATAAACAAAAAGCCCGGATACCCACCGGTGATCATGAGGGCGATGAATAAAGCGAATTTGATGATGTGCCTCAAGCGTAGGGTGTTCAGAAACTGTAGCCATGCCGACAGCGCAAAAGGCAACCACGCCGCACTTACGATCCACGTCAGATGTTGCGCATTGGATACGAAGACACTTCCCATAGAATAAGACAGTGCCGTGATCATCGACGAGGTGGAACTCATGCCAAGGGTAGATGATAGCACGTACATGGCCGAGGCTGCAACAAAAAGATGCAGGATGTACTCAAGCTGAATGCCATAAACGGAATAACCTGTTAGCAGCCCTAAAAGCCAAGCTACAGGATACCATGCCCCGGATTGAGGATCGGCATGAAAGGGGTAGCCCAGATGTTCATAAGGATTCCATAAGGGCAGCATTCCATTGCGAAGGGATTCGCCGATAAACTTCCGCCACGGCAGAAATGCATCCAGCATATCCCACTGCAATATGTTCTGCATGAAGGCCACCTGATGAAAACCGACCAGCACCACCGCCCAAAGGATGAAATGGCGATGCAAGGGTTTGATCGGTATGGATGTGGCTAACTTCATGGCACTAAGATAGTAGAAAGTAGTTAGTAGGCAGTAGGCAGTAGGCAGTAGGCAGTGGGCAGTGGGCAGTGGGCGGACCGGTGAAAGTTGCACCTTCGTCGGACTATCCTGAGGCTTAAAGCTATATTCCATTATATACAAGTCATCATATCTCGGATACTTTTACCATATTATCAAATTCTTTTCTACATTTGTACCGCTATGAAGAATAACAACAATCAATCTTGGTGGTGGATGTTGACCTGACAGGTGAACAGTCCATGCCATGATGTTGTCAATCATATAACGGCCCGCTGTTCATTCAGTGGGCTTTTTTTTTGCAGATTTGCCAACGAAAGAAAACAAATAACTATGGAAGCCAGCACAGAAACGGCGGTATATACTTTCAAAACCCAGCACAGAAAATTACTCGCCGATACCTTTACCCCGGTGGGTATGTACCTTCAGTTGAGGGATAAGTTCCCGAACAGCCTTTTGCTTGAAAGCTCGGACTATCATGGCAATGAGAATGCGTTCTCATATATATGTTGTGATCCCATTGCGACATTCAGGGTGGAGGATGAAACGATCCACGAGCGGTTTCCGGATGGCGATAGTCGCGCCGCTGCCATTGCAAACCGCAGTCAGGTGGTGGATGCCCTGTCAGAATTTGCGGCCTCATTTGAGCAGGATAAGGCACCCAAAGGCATGATATCCAATGGCCTTTTTGGTTATATGTGCTATGATGCGGTCAGGTACTATGAAGACATAGAGCTGAAAAACAAAGTCGCCGAAGGCAAGAAGATACCGGATCTGATGTATGGAGTGTATCGCTACATTATTGCAGTCAACCATTTCAACAACGAGGTAAACATCTTCGAGCATCTCACAGATGGACAGGAGAGCCGGATAGATCAGGTGATCTCCCTCGTGAAGAACAAGAACTTCGCAACATACCGCTTTCAAAAGACCGGTGAAGAAGAAAGCAATTTCACCGATGAGGCATACAAGGAAATCGTTGCCAAAGGCAAAGAACATTGTCACCGTGGAGATGTATTTCAGATTGTACTCTCACGAGAATTCAGTCGCGGTTTCAAAGGCGATGAGTTCAATGTTTACCGTACCCTTCGCTCCGTGAACCCATCACCCTATCTCTTTTATTTCGATTACGGCAACTTTAAAATATTCGGTTCTTCTCCCGAAGTACAGATCGTGGTGAAGGATGGCACGGCCAGCATTTTTCCGATTGCCGGGACTTTCCGCCGCACAGGTGACGACCAGGCCGACCAGAAAGCCGCCCTGGATCTGATGGAGGATCCCAAGGAAAATGCAGAACACGTGATGCTGGTGGATCTGGCTCGCAACGACCTCAGCCGGAATTGTGCCGATGTGCATGTGGAGACTTTTAAGGAAATCCAATACTATTCCCATGTTATCCATCTGGTATCAAAAGTTTCCGGGAAGCTGAATGCCGGTGTGTCGCCACTAAGGGTAGTGGCAGAGACCTTTCCGGCGGGTACCCTCTCCGGTGCGCCCAAACACATGGCCATGCAACTGATCGACCAATATGAAAGGGGAGGTCGGAGTTTTTACGGAGGTTGCCTGGGTTACCTGGGATTCAATGGGGATTTTAATCATGCCATCATGATCCGGTCTTTCCTGAGCAAGAACAATCGCTTGTATTATCAGGCCGGCGCTGGAATTGTGGAGAAGTCCGTGGAGGAAAGTGAAAAGAATGAAGTGAAGAATAAACTGGCGGCGCTTAATAACGCCCTGGCTAAAGCGGAGGAACTGTAACGTGCGCATCCTGATTTTCGACAACTACGATTCGTTTACCTATAACCTGGTTCATATGGTGCAGCGTCTGGGCTATCACGACCTCGACGTATTCCGGAATGATAAGATCACGGTGGACGAAGCTGCTGCCTATGATAAGATATTATTGTCCCCCGGTCCGGGTATTCCATCCGAAGCAGGTATTCTTCTGGATCTGATCCGGACACATGCTGCCACCAAAAGTATATTGGGTGTGTGCCTGGGGCATCAGGCCATCGGTGAAGTGTTTGGCGCCACCCTGGTAAATATTCCGCAGGTGATGCATGGTGTGTCTACAACCGCTTCTGTGACTGACCCTGAGGAGGTCTTGTTTCGCCATGTGCCTCAGCCACTGACCATCGGTCGATATCATAGCTGGATCGTTGGAAAAGAGAATTTCCCGGATGTACTCAAAGTAACAGCGGTTGATGATGACGGGAATATCATGGCGCTCCGGCACAAGGATTATGATGTGCGTGGTGTTCAGTTTCACCCGGAATCAGTCTTGACGGAAAACGGGGAAACCATGATCCGGAACTGGCTGGAGCATAAAGGGAATTAAGAATTAAAAATGAAGATCTAACGTGTCATCGGTGTACAGAGGAAAGCCCCGTAGGGGTGGCATCTTAATAGAATCGTGTGTCATTGTGCCATTAAGCCCCATAGGGGTGGCATCTTAGTAGAATTAAGAATTAATAATGAAGAATGGACGTGTCACCGGTAAACCGAGGCAAGCCCCGTAGGGGTGGCATCTTAATA
>JAGQZQ010000043.1:9055-25467 GCA_020435415.1 Flavobacteriales bacterium | reverse complement strand
TGAAGAAGTTGACCTCACGGAACATGCCCAACACGATCAGGATGATGATGATCACAACCTCATACAAGGCAGCGTTCATGTGATTTTGCAGGAACACCTTGTTCAGTAGTCCCCTATCGTAGTGCTGACTTTTTCGTGCAAGTCGTACCCTGAATGGTGCACTCATGTATGTTTCGACAGTCCATTCTTTGTCCGACTTCTTTTTCTTTATCGGGGTGGCCTCGTCATGTTTCTGGATCACATATCGGGTGGAGCCGATCGTCTTGACCTGCATCTCATCGGGTTGTTCGATGTCCACGCGGATTCCAAACATCTTATAAAGATCTTTGTTGGTCCTGAAGAAATACAGGAATGATATAGCGATGAAGCACGCATTACCCAGAAGGTATCCGGCTACATCCACTACAATGTCAGGCCACGGGACAAATTCACTGTCTGCCTGGAACTCCACGATCATCCATGAATAGTAAAGACAAAAGATGAGTGGTATGGTGGAATTGTTGATGCTGAACTTCCAGAATGGTCTTGATAAGGTTGCGAGAAAAGGAAAACGAAAGCTGTTACCGATATAGTTGGTAATATGAAAGGCCATGATGAAACCACCTGAAGCAAGGCCCATGAACAGGTAAGACCAGAAATCCACCTTTCCCATATACTCCGGATCCAGAAAAAGATATGGGATGCCGTAGCGCTGCATGAACTGGCCGGTTACAAAGCCAAACAGTATCACCCAGAAGAGTACGAGAAGATGGTTTTTCTTGATGAGCAGGATCAGCAACTGGATGGGGAAAAAATAAATAATGCGTCGCCACATATCCTTTTTCCAGAATGCTATGAAATTGCCTGCCATTGTGTTTTATCCTAACATATTTCTTTACGCGTAAAGGGAGGTCAAGGTTCACCGGTCCCGGAAGGCAGGAAGCACTAGGATTGTAACACGTATTCGATCACATGTTCCTCCAGGCTGAAAGGCTTGATGTCGGATAACCCCAGTTGGTTCACCGCCACTTCAAGGTCAGCACGGTCCAGGGTGTCCTCTTTTCCGGTATAATAACGTGCGGATGCTTCAAGGGATTTTAAAGGTATCAGACCTACAAGTTCAGAGCCGGTGACCTCCGTGCCCAGTGCTGCTGCCTTTTCTTTTACCCTTTCAAATACAACGTGCATCGGGGTGACATCTACATTGGTAAGGTTGGTGGATACCTGGGCGATGTCGAAATCCTCAAGGTACCAGCCTATGGCTTTGACGGCTTTTAGTTCGCCAGGTAGTACCACCAGATTACCCAGGGCGTCATAACCTTTGATGGCGCCGCTTTCCCTGATCTCTTCCGCGATGGCGCGGGCAAGGTTCGCATCTTTGGTTTTCAGGTTGATGTTATAGGCTACCAGAAATGGTCTTGCGCCGATGATGGCAATGCCTGACCTGGGGTTGAAGTAAGGTCTGCCGAAGTCGGGAGCCCAGCCGGGTTGCTCAATCTTCTCCGCAAGCCCTTCATATTCTCCTGCCCTGATCTTTGCCAGATTGGCCCTGGATCGTAACAAGGCAGATTCTTCGTAAAGAAAAACAGGGATGTCCAGTTCTTTGCCAATGCGTTCACCCAGGATTCGGGTGTAGTGAATCGTTTGCTGCATGCTGATGTTTTGCAGCGGGACCAACGGACACACATCCATCGCGCCTATGCGCGGGTGCTTGCCTTTGTGCTTACTCATGTCGATTTTCTCCGCTGCCACAGTCATGGCACGGAACGCACCTTCAATAACGGAATCGGGAGGACCGGCAAAAGTAACCACGGTCCTGTTGGCCGCTTCTCCGCTATCCACATGAAGTATCCTGTTGTTATCTACGGAGCTGATGGCATCCACAATGGCTTTGATCACCGCTTTGTCACGACCTTCACTGAAGTTCGGAATACACTCGATGAGCTGCCCGTCCGCTTTCATGCTGCAAACTTACTTCTATGTTCCGGTTTTGCAAATTAATAGAAATAAGAAATGAGAATTAAGATGTAAGAATGAAGAATTAAGAAATTAGAATGAAGATGGTTTGCCATTTTGCATTGCGGCCAATGTTTGGCGTATTGTAATCCCGAAGGGATGGAATTATTATAGCGATAATTGTCATCCGGTATGCGTAAATCCCGAAGGGATGACACCTTATTATATTAAGAATTAAGAATGAAGATGGTTTACCATTTTGCATTGCAGTCAATGGTTGGCATGTCGCAATCCGGACGCAAGACAATAGATAGAAGACACTAGATAATAGATGCCAGATAAATAGATACCAGATAAATAGATACCAGATAAATAGATACCAGACAAAATTTATATCATCACATCTCACATCATCATATCACCAAACCAGCCTGCCCCGCAATGGCCAAGCGTCGGCTGGCAGGTCATCACATCACCACATTAGCACATCACCGCATTAGCACATCACCGCATTAGCACATCACCACATTAGCACATCACCACATTAGCACATCACCACATTAGCACATCACCACATTAGCACATCACCGCATTAGCACATCACCACATTAGCACATCACCGCATTAGCACATCACCGCATTAGCACATCACCACATTAGCACATCACCGCATCATTATTTACCTTTGCCCGCTATGGCAGGTAATTCTTTCGGACAGGTTTTCAGACTGACAACTTTTGGTGAATCGCATGGCTTGGCCATTGGCGGTGTGGTGGACGGGTGCCCGCCCGGATTGACTATCACTGTGGGAGATATTCAGGCTGAACTGGATCGCAGACGTCCCGGGCAATCACACATCACAACCCAGCGCAAGGAACCGGATACCGTTGAGATACTCTCTGGTGTTTATGATGGACTGACCACAGGTGCGCCCATCGGTTTTGTGATCCGTAATTCCAATCAACGTTCGGGTGATTATGATCACCTGAAGGGGGTCTACCGGCCTTCACATGCCGATTATACCTATGATGAAAAATATGGCCACCGGGATCACCGCGGTGGCGGCCGTTCTTCTGCAAGAGAAACCGCAAGTCGTGTGGTGGGAGGTTGTATCGCCGGTAAATTGTTGGAAATGCACGGTGTGGAAGTGACTGCATGGGTGTCCTCCGTTGGTGAACTGGAAATGGGCAAGATGGAAATTCCCATTACCCGTGAAAAAGTGGACGCCAACATTGTACGCTGTCCGGATTCGGCTATGGCGGAAAAGATGATCGCGCTTATTGAACAGGTGCGGAAAAAGGGGGATACGGTAGGCGGCGTGGTATCAGCGTCCATTACCGGTTGCCCGCCTGGACTTGGTGAACCCGCATTTCATAAACTGCATGCCGATCTGGGCCAGGCCATGTTGTCCATCGCTGTAAAGGGCTTTGAATATGGCTCCGGCTTTGCGGGAACGCAGATGTTTGGCTCTGATCATAATGATATCTTCGAAGCAAAAGATGGCAAAGTATCCACACGAACCAATCATTCAGGTGGTATACAGGGCGGTATCAGCAACGGAATGAATATCGATTTCAGGGTCGCCTTTAAACCTGTTGCTACATTGATGAGGCCGCAGGATACGGTGAACAAGCAGATGGAAGCGGTGCAGGTGGAAGGTCGTGGAAGACATGATCCTTGTGTGTTGCCCAGGGCGGTTCCGATCGTCGAAGCCATGGCCAGACTCGTGGTAGCGGATCATCTGTTGCTCCAGCAAACCTTAAGAATCTGACGCTATGAGAAAAATGGCACTGCACTGGCAGATTCTGTCCGGCATGTTCCTTGGCGTGGTACTGGGCGCTGTCGCTGCCACAGCTGGCCATGAGCAGTTTATCACCCGATGGGTCAATCCCTTCGGTGTGATCTTTATGAACCTGCTTAAGCTGATTGCTGTGCCGCTGGTGTTTGCATCCCTCGTCAAAGGTGTCTCCAGCTTGTCAGATATCACCAAGCTTTCAAGAATTGGCACCAGGACCATCGGTATTTATCTTACTACGACTGTTATTGCTGTTACCCTGGGGCTGGTTTTCGTGAATGTCACCAATCCTGGAAAATCATTCTCTCCGGAGAAGAGACAGGAACTCCAGGCACAATATGCCGCCAATGTTGAGATCGGAAAAACAGGTGCTCAGGGTGTGAAGGATGCAGGACCACTGCAATTTCTTGTTGATATGGTTCCGTCAAACTTTATTGATGCTGCCACCAACAACGGGAAAATGTTGCAGGTCATCTTTTTTTCTTTGCTGTTTGGTATCGCTATGGTCATGCTTCCCGAGGAAAACACCCGGTATGTGAAAGGCTTTTTTGATGGGGTGAATGACATCATCCTTAAGATCGTGGATATCATCATGCTTTATGCCCCCTTTGGTGTGTTGGCGCTTATGGCCGGCGTGATCGTTGACTTTTCAGATAGTCTGGGTGAGCTTTTCCAGGCGCTTGGCGTATATTCTCTAACCGTTGTTGCGGGTCTGGCGGTGATGGTACTTCTTATTTATCCGCTCATTCTCAAATTGTTCACCAAGGTCAAATACGGAGAATTCTTCAAAGGGATCATGCCCGCCCAGCTTTTGGCTTTTTCAACGAGTTCAAGTGCAGCAACCCTTCCGGTAACCATGGAGCGCTGCGAGGAACACCTGGGAGTTTCCAAAGAAGTGTCTTCATTTGTATTGCCGGTAGGCGCAACGATCAACATGGATGGTACCAGTCTGTACCAGGCTGTGGCGGCGGTCTTCATCGCCCAGGCATTCGGATACGACCTTCATCTTTCCGACCAGCTCACCATTATTATGACCGCAACACTGGCATCCATTGGTACGGCAGCCGTACCCGGCGCCGGGCTGATCATGCTGATCATCGTGCTCGGTGGGGTAGGTGTGGAACCTGAGGGTATTGCGCTTGTGATAGCTGTCGACCGGTTGCTCGATATGTGCCGCACGGTGGTCAATGTTACCGGTGACGCGACAGTCGCCACGGTGATCGCCTCTACTGAAGGTAAACTTCAACCCGTTACCGAAGACGATTGATCCATGTATTTATACAAATCCAAGTTTTACTAACTTTGGATGGCATGGCGGACTTTCCCTTTTTTAAAGGAAATTCACCCTCATAAGGAAATCAAATAGTTAAATCATCAGGTCATGATCAAAAAGATTTTAATCATTCTTGGCATTCTCATCGTGTTGGTGCTGGGTTCAGTCATCATTCTTCCCATTGTATTCAAGGATAAGATCGTGCAGATGGTGAAGGATGCAGCCAATGAGAACCTCAATGCCAAACTGGAGTTCGGGGATTTCGACTTGTCTTTGATCCGCAGTTTCCCCGACTTCAGTGTAGAGATCAATGACCTTTCCATCGCCAACGTCGGTGAGTTTGATGGGGATACGCTGGTGAGCATGAAGCAGATGGCCCTTACCGTGGACCTTATGAGTGTCATTAGCGGCAGTGAAATGGAAATCAAAACGGTTCGCCTGGATAAGCCACGCATGGCATTTAAAGTACTGGAGAATGGGAAGGCCAACTGGGATATTGCCAAATCTGGTGAAACGGGAACCGGACAAGCCGCTGCCCCGGCGGAAGCAGAAGAGGAATCTGCACCATTCAAAGCCGCGCTGCGCTCACTGTTGATCACGGACGGTTATATGATCTTTGATGATAAAAGTCTGTCGTTTACCATGGTCATTGATGACCTGGATTATAGCCTCAGCGGTGATTTTACCGCCAGCTTTACCTCCGTGGAATCCGAAGGAACCATCAAGGCGATGGATATGAGGTATGAAGGTGTGGACTATATGTCAAAAGCAACTGTGGCCCTGAAAGCTGCGCTTGATGCTGATATGGATAAGTTTGAATTCACCTTCAAGGACAACGAGATCAAAGTGAATGAACTGGTGCTCGGACTGAACGGCAAATTTGCGATGCCGGACAATGGTTATGATATGGACCTGACCTTTGCCGCGCAAAAGAATGAGTTCAAAAACTTCCTGTCGATGGTTCCTGCCGTTTATTCAAACGACTTCGCATCAGTTAAAACCTCCGGAAAACTTGCTCTTGACGGTTATGTCAAAGGCTTGTACAACGACAATACCATGCCCGGATTCGGTACAACCATTGTGATCGAGGATGCCATGTTCAAATACCCTGATCTCCCCGGAGCGATGGAGAATATTCAGGTGGATGTGAACATTGACAGCCCCACCGGCGATCCCGACGGAACAGTGATCGATGTGCGTAAATTCCATGTGGAGATGGCCGGCAATCCGTTTGATATGACAATGAAACTTGCTACGCCGGTATCTGATCCGCAGATCGCCAGCGTGATGAAGGGTGTGATCAACCTGGGTAAATTAGGAGATGTGATCCCAAGAGAGAAGGATGATGTCCTGACTGGCATCATCACCGCCGATCTCGCATTGAAAGGCCACCAGTCTTCCATAGACCAGGGACGGTATGAAGATTTCAAAGCCCAGGGTGGACTCGGTATCCGGAACCTCCTTTACAAAACCAAGGACTTTCCGCAAGGCATGAAGATCATCAACATGCAATTCAATTTCAGTCCGCAATATATGGAGCTTGCCAGCTTTAATGGCATGGTGGGTAAGAGCGACCTGCAGGCCAGCGGAAAGGTGAGCAACTACCTCGCATATGCCATGCAGGACAGCGCTACGTTATCCGGTAATTTCAAGATGACCTCCACTGCTTTTGACCTGAACGAGTTCATGACCGAAGATGAAGCCGAGACCGCTGCTGCATCTCCTTCGCAGTCGGCAGAAACAGCACAGGCACCCGCTGAAGAAGAAGCCCTGTCCGTCATTGAGGTGCCGCCGTTTATTGATTTCGTGGCTTCCGCGTCTTTCGGTGAATTGATTTATGATAATATGAGTATGAAGCAGGTCGGCGGCGCACTGGTGATCCGCGACCGGACCATCAAACTGGAGAACTTTAAAATGAATACACTCGGCGGTGCCATGACCGTAAACGGTACATACGGTACCAAAGATGTGAAGGCACCGGATGTAGACTTCGACCTGGACATTGCCAACTTTGATGTGGAACAAACGGTGACAACCTTCAATACGGTGGCTGAGATGGCGCCCATCGCCAAATCCTGCAAAGGAAACTACTCTACCAAAATGCAGTTCACCACCAAGCTGGATGAAAAGATGGAACCCGTGATGAATACCCTTGCGGGATCCGGACAGTTGAAAACACACAGCATGAAGGTAGAAGGTTTTGCCCCGCTGGAGAAAGTCGGTGATGTGCTGAAAAATCCGAAACTGAAGAAGTGGGAGTTTAATAATATGAACTTCAATTTCAGGTTCTCAGAAGGTCGTGTACATGTCGATCCCGTTAATCTTGCCATGGGTAAGACCAAGGGAACGTTGCAAGGCTCCAACGGATTTGATCAAACCATCGATTATAACCTGAACCTCCAGATTCCACAAGGTGAGCTGGGTGCTCAGGCATTGAGCGGACTGCTGTCCGGCATCGGCATGTCAACGGACCCCAACAAGACCATTCCTGTGGATGTGAAGATCGGTGGTACGGTTACCAATCCGACCATCACACCCTCCGTGGCAGGTGTGGCCAATGAAGTGAAAGATCAGGTGAAGGAAAAGGTCAAAGAGAAGATCAATGAGGTGAAAGATCAGGGCCGTGAGAAACTACAGGCCGAAGCGGATAAGATTATTGCGGATGCCGAAGCACAGGCGAGGCGTATTCGTGAAGAAGGTAAGTCTGCAGCGCAAAAGATTCGTGATGAAGCGAATAAGAACGCCCAGAAAATAGAAGATGAAGGCAAAGGAAATCCGATAAAGAAAAAGGCAGCACAGGTGGCTGCTGATAAGGTCAGAAAGGAAGGAGAGGCCAAAGCAAAAGGAGTGGAGGATGAAGCCAATAAGAAGGCGGATGCCCTCGAAAGTACAGCGAAACAGAAAGCAGCGGATCTCCTGAATAAATAGGCTGGGGATACGTATTGACTCCGGTTGGCGTTGTCATAACATGGTGGTGAAAATTCTGAAGGATATACAATGGAAAAGCTCCTTGTGTTGGATGCTGTGCCTGTTGCCTGTATTCGGTTGGGCGCAGGATTGCCCCAAAGCATCTAAAAAGGCACAGTCTGTCTTTGATGAAGCTGTGGGACGTTGGAAGTATGACCGTAAAAATGCCATGGCCGACCTTCAGGCCCTCGCTGAAAAAGAACCCGGGTTTACCGAGCTTCAATTATTTATAGGAGAAGAGTTATACAAGGAGGGTGACCGGAAGACCTGTTACAAGTACTTCCAGAAGGCTGTTGAAAGTTGCCCGTCCCGCGATCCTTACGCATTCTATCGCATGGGTGAAGTTGCCTATACCCTGGAGCGCTACGACAAGGCCACCAAGCTGATGGAAGAGTTTTTTAAGTATCCTCAGGCCATCCGGAATGAACAGGATAAAAGGCATGCAACCAAACTGCTTGAAAATGCAAGGTTTTATGATGGTGTGTTTAAAAACCCTGTGCCATTCGAACCGAAGGCCATTGAGGATATCTGCACCGAGATGGACGAGTACCTTGCAGCCATCTCTCCCGATGACGGATCCATGTATTTTACCAGGGCTTTCGACAGGAAAACCATGGGGCTTCCCATTGACCGCGCATGGGAGGTAGCCGGTGCGGACCGGGTGGAACGCTTCTCCAGAAGCTATAGGGTCAATGGAAAATTTGAAAAGGGTGAACCACTCACACCGCCCTTCAACACAAACTACAACGAAGGTGGCCCCACCGTTTCCATCGATAATCGTGAATTGTATTTTACCGTTTGCGATGGGAACCGGAACTGTGATATTTACTATACCTTATTCAGTAACGGTGCCTGGGGGCCTATCAGGAATATGGGAGAACATATCAATGATCCTGTACAATGGGATTCGCAGCCTTCCATCTCATCCGATGGGCAAACCCTGTACTTTTCAAGCTTGCGTGCCGGTGGCATGGGTGGTGCGGATATATACATGTGCACCCGTAACGCCAACGGTACCTGGAATGAACCGGTAAATATGGGAGCCCCTATCAATACACCTGGCAATGAAAAATCTCCATTCATTCACACCGACAGCCAAACGCTCTACTTTTCTTCCGATGGCCACGTGGGACTCGGTGGCTTTGATATTTTTCTCACCCGGATGGATAAGAACACCGGCAAGTGGTCCGTGCCCAAAAACATCGGTTACCCTATCAACACCGATAAGGATGACCTCGGTTTTTTTGTCAGCACCGATGGTCAAACGGCTTACTTCGCTTCCAATACCATCAAAGAAGGCAAGGGGGGGTACGACATCTATGGGTTTCCGCTCTATAAAGAAGCACAGCCCGAAAAGGTATTGTTTGTGAAAGGGGAATTGAAAGATGAAGCCGGTGAGCCGGTGAAAGATGCCAGGGTTGAACTGAAGAGCATGAAGTCGAAAGATGTGACAGAGGTAAAGGTGAATAAGGAAACCGGGGAATATGTAGCGGCTGTGACGGTGGATGAAGGAGAGGATTATGTGTTGTCTGTGAAGCAAAAAGACAAGGCTTTCAATGCTGTGTACCTGGAAACAAAGAAACCCGAACCCATCAAACCGGTGACCATCAATTTTGAGATGCAGGAGGTGAAGGTAGGTGAAGCCTATCGTCTGAATGATATCGTATATGCAACGAATTCATTCGAACTCACCGCGGAGGCCATGTCTATGATCGATGAGTTTATCGGCTACCTGACGGATAATCCGCGGCTGAAGGTGGCCATACATGGCCATACCGATAACCAGGGAGATCCTGTGTCAAACAAAGAACTTTCCACCAACCGGGCCAAGTCGGTATACCAATACCTCATCATCGAAGGTGTGGATCCGGACCGGCTATCCTACAAAGGCTTCGGTCAGGACAAGCCCGTTGCAAGTAACAAGACCGAAGAGGGCAGGGGGCGGAACCGTCGGACAGAGTTCGTGATTGTCGGAAAATAGTCAGGACTTCGCCCCTGATTTCCTATCTTGCGGCCCGAATGAAAAATCTTATCTCACACGGATTCATGATGTCGCTGTTGCTGTTCGCATGCGCATGTGGACAAGGCGAACAACCTGTGGAGAGGACATCAGAACAGGACACCCTAAACGGACCAACCGCAGATGCTGACCCCAGGGCGAGGGAAATCGCAGAACAGGTGGTACAAGCTTGTGGCGGGTGGGATGCCTGGCATAAAACGAGACACATCTCATGGAGCTTCTTCGGAAGCCGGAACTGGTTCTGGGATAAGTATACCGGCGACTTGCGGATGGCCTACCCCAGGGAAGATCTGTTGGTATTGATGAATGTGAACACCGAAAAAGGTCGTGCCTTTATTCATCACCAGGAAGTGACCAATGCAGATACACTGGCACAGATCCTGGATCTCGGAAGAAAACGCTGGGTAAACGACAGCTACTGGCTGGTGATGCCATTCAAGTTGCTTGATCCCGGTGTGAGGCTGGAATACAAAGGCCAGGATACCACGCAGGACGGAAGGATTGCGGAAACGTTGCAGCTCACTTTCTTTAATGAAGTAGGTTATACACCTGAGAACAAGTATATCGTGTATGTGGATACCGAAAACAATCGCTTGATCCAATGGGATTATTTTGCAAACACCACCATGCCAGAACCCAGCATTTCCGATATCTGGTCGGACTATAAGAAATATGGTGGCATCCTCCTTTCTTCGACACGTGGCGATCGCAATCTGAATCCGATAGCTGTGTTTGACGCGCTGCCACCGCAAGTGTACAACGATACCGCTTCTGTTGCTGATTTGCTAACCACTAATACAATATTGCAATGAGTAAACCCGGAATCCCAAAAGGCACCCGGGATTTTTCACCGGTGGAAATGGCCAGGAGGAATCATATCTTCCAAACCATCCGTGATGTGTTTCATCTTCACGGCTTTCTTTGCATAGAGACCCCGGCGATGGAAAATACGTCCACCCTGATGGGTAAGTACGGTGAAGAGGGCGACCGCCTTATTTTCAAAGTGCTTAACTCCGGCGACTATCTGTCTTCTGTGGATCGCAGCGAAATGGCAATCACCACATCCAGGGAGTTAACCCCTAAAATTTCGGAGAAGGCCCTGCGGTATGACCTCACCGTCCCCTTTGCCCGATACGTGGTGCAACACCAGAATGATATCGCCTTTCCGTTTCGCCGGTATCAGATTCAGCCTGTGTGGAGAGCCGACAGGCCGCAAAAAGGCAGGTACCGCGAGTTTTATCAGTGTGATGCGGATATCATCGGAAGCGCATCCCTGTTGAATGAGGTGGAGCTTGTGCAGGTGATCGTGGAGGTGTTGGACCGGCTCGGGATCAAAGGCTGGAAACTGAAGATCAACAACCGGAAGATTCTGGCTGGTATCGCGCAGCTGGTGGAGATGCCGGAACACATCACCGACCTGACGGTGGCCATGGATAAGTTGGATAAGATCGGGCTGGAAGCGGTAGAAAACGAACTCACGGAAAAGGGATTTTCCGAATCATCACTCGAAACCCTGCGGCCGCTTCTTGAATTGGAGGGGGATGCCATGGATCGGATCAATACCCTGCGTGCACGGTTGTCTGGTATTGCGGAAGGAGAGAAGGGCCTGGAAGAATTGACCGAAGTGTGGGAAGGGGTAACTCCGTTCATTGACCCATCAAATATCCTGTTTGAGCCTTCGCTGGCACGCGGACTGCATTATTATACAGGTGCTATCCTGGAAGTGGGTGTGCCGGAAAGTGGCATCGGAAGTATCATCGGTGGTGGCCGGTATGACGACCTCACGGGTATTTTCGGTTTGCCGGGTATGTCCGGTGTTGGAATATCATTCGGTGCCGATCGCATCTATGATGTCATGCAGGCATTGGAGCTTTTCCCCGAAACGTCAGGACAAACCAGTCTGGTCATGTTCCTGAACTTCGGAAAGGAAGAAGCAGCCTGGTGCCAGAAAGCAGCACATTTACTCAGAAAGGAAGGTATACCCTGCGAAGTGTATCCTGATGAAGCCAAGGTAAAGAAGCAAATGGCATTTGCCAACACCCGGTCGATCCCCTGGGTGGCGCTGGCCGGTAGCGATGAACTGAAAAGTGGTGTATTCACATTGAAGAATATGATAAGCGGGGAACAGGAAAAAGTAACACCGGAAGAGTTGACACAAAGGCTAAAAGGCCAGGCCATGACTGCGGATTGAATTTTTATATCTTTGAAAAAACCGTGAAACCATGACTGAAAAACCAATGAGTCAAATGAGAATTGCGCTTTTCTATGGCGGAATTTTTGGTCTTATCTCAGTAGCTTCCTCTCTGATATTTTATATGCTAGGATTGTTTGGGGCGAAAGGAACCGGGTGGGTTGGTTATATCCTAATGATTGGTATGATCGTCATCGCCATCAAGAACTATAGAGACCAACATCTGAATGGCTATATTTCTTATGGGCATTCACTTGGTACAGGGGTACTGGTATCTGTTATTGGTGGCTTGATAGGCTCTTTATTTATGTTTTTGATGCTTACCGTGATAGATCCGGAACTGATGGACTTTTTTAAACAACAGGCGGAAAGTCAAGCGCTTGAGCGTAACCCATCAATGACCGACGAGGAGTTGGCTCAGGCTATGAAAGCCGCAGAGATGTTTATGTCACCGGTTGTTTTCTTCGTTGCTGGTGTTATCGGATCTGCTTTTATGGGATTGTTATTTTCACTGATCATTTCCATCTTCCTTCAAAAGAAGAGTGATCAAATGCCAATGGCATAGCTTGCATGGATCTGTCCATCGTCATACCCCTGCTGAACGAGGAAGAATCCCTTCCTGAACTGGTATCCTGGATAGATAGGGTATGCCGTGAAAACCACATTACCTATGAAGCGATCCTCATAGACGACGGCAGTACCGATGGCTCCTGGAAGTGTATTGAAAAACTGAATGCCCAATATCCTGGCGTCAGGGGTATCAGGTTCCGTAGAAATTATGGTAAGTCGGCCGGACTGAGCTGCGGCTTTGAAGCAGCCACCGGAAAGGTGGTGATCACCATGGATGCCGATCTGCAGGACAGCCCCGATGAAATTCCGGAACTCTACAAAATGATCGCCGAACAGGGTTATGACCTTGTTTCAGGGTGGAAGCAGAAGCGGCATGATCCTTTAATGAAGACCATCCCCAGCAAGTTTTTCAATGCGGTCACCCGATGGGTGTCGGGCATCCCGTTACATGACTTCAACTGCGGTCTGAAAGCTTACCGGGCGGAAACCATCAAGGCCATCGAAGTATATGGGGAGATGCACCGCTATATCCCTCTGATCGCCAAATGGGCCGGGTTTAAGAAGATCGGCGAGAAGGTAGTACAACATCAGGCCAGAAAGTATGGCGTAAGCAAATTCGGATGGGAACGTTTCGTGAACGGTTTCCTGGACCTGCTTTCCATATCTTTTGTCACCCGCTTTGGGAAAAAACCGATGCACCTCTTCGGTACCCTGGGGACGCTCAGCTTTATCCTTGGCTTTTGCATTGCCCTCTATCTGAGTATTTCCAAACTGGTTTACATGGAATACAAGATGACTGAACGGCCACTGTTCTATCTCGGATTGCTGGCCATGATCATCGGAACGCAAATGTTCATGACCGGTTTCCTGGCGGAGATGGTTTCCCGGAATGCACCCGACAGGAATACCTACCTTGTTTCCGAAACGACTCCGGATTCAGGTCAGCCAGCGACTTCAAACCTTTAATATGCCAGAGCACCCAACCTGTGTGATTGTTGGACCGGCATTTCCCCTGAGGGGAGGCATCGCCGACTTCAACGAAGCATTGGCCAGGGCATTGATAAAGGCCGGTTACAATTGTAAGCTGGTTTCTTTCTACATGCAATATCCCGCCTTCCTTTTTCCCGGGAAAACACAGGTAAGTCCGGATAGCCCTCCTCCCGATCTGAGCATTCATTCACTCATCAGCTCCATCAATCCCATCAGTTGGTGGAAGGCCGCCCGTTTCATCAGAAAGCAAAACCCCGACTTGGTGATCATACGCTACTGGCTGCCATTCATGGGCCCCTGCCTTGGTACCATTGCCCGTTTGATTAAAAGAGGCAGAAAAACCCGTATTGTCGGTCTTACCGATAATGTGATACCGCACGAACCACGGCCCGGTGACAAGGCCTTTACACGATGGTTCCTCGGAGGTTGTCATGGTTTTATCACCCTCTCCAGGCAGGTTATGGCAGAGCTGCAGCAATTTCTACCCGATGCCAAAGTGCGTTTCCATCCACACCCGATTTATGATGTGTTCGGAGAAAGGGTAGACCGTCAAACCGCACTGAAGTACCTCGGCCTGGAAGATGGGAAGTATGTGCTCTTCTTCGGCTTTATCAGGCAATACAAAGGACTGGACCTGCTGCTGGAGGCGATGGGAGATGAACGGCTCAAAGCCAGAGGAGTGAAACTGATCATTGCAGGTGAGTTCTATGAGCCAGCCGAACCTTATCATGATATTGTGACTAAACACAAAATGGAGGATCGCATGATCATTCATGACCGGTTTATTCCCAGGGATGATGTCCGGTATTACTTCAGTGTGGCTGACATCGTGGCTCAGCCATACCGGACCGCAAGCCAGAGCGGCATCACCCAGATCGCCTATCATTTCGAACGGCCTATGCTGGTTACCGCTGTGGGTGGCCTGGAGGAAGTGGTGCCCCATGGCAAGGTCGGTTTTGTGAGCCAGGTCAACGCCCGAAGTATTGCAGACGACCTGGAGCGTTTCTTTGATGAGGATCTTGGCCCGGCATTTGCAACGGCTACCAAAACCGAGAAACAACGATTTTCATGGCATTCCCTGGTGGAATGTATCGAAGACCTCGTTTCCGGGTTATAAGGGTACGCTCGTTGAAAGTCCCTATCTTCGCAGAATGAATGCCAGTGCAGAATTCAGTCGGGGCTGAAAACGTTCTGATGATATGAATGCATGCATACTTATGAGAAAACTTTCTGAATATCGTTTTAAGGTCAGCCATCGCATCGTTGTGCTATCGGTTGTAATGATCATGATAGGTGGAGTGACACCGCTTAGGGCTCAGGAACCGGCTGATTCACTGAATCAGACCGATGACCAGGGCAGGAAACAGGGGCATTGGATCAAGTATTTTCCGGAACATGAGAAACAGGTCATGTACGATGGCTACTTCAAAAATGACCTGCCTATCGGCCTGTTGAAGCGGTACACTCCGGACGGAAAGCTACAGGCGGAAATGGACTACGCGGCTGATGGCTATACCATTCAGGCTAAGTTGTACCATCCCAATGGGCAACTGATGGCAACTGGTGGGTACATCGGAAAAGTGAAGGATGGTGAATGGACATACTACAACGAGGCCGGAAAGAAAACATCTCATGAAGGGTTTAAACAGGGAGTGAGCCACGGTAGTTTTGAGGAATACTATCCATCCACGGGCGCCACGGTGAATCAACTTACGTGGGTGGATGGGGTAAAGCAAGGACCATGGATACAACAGTTTGAGAGTGGCAAGCTGAAATTAAAAGCCAATTATGAGAAAGGTCACCTGGAGGGAGATATCACGTTTTACTACCCTGAAGGAGGGGTGCAGATGAAGGGGCAGTATGTGGCGGGCATGAAACAGGGAACCTGGAAGTATTTTCTTGAAGACGGTCGTCTGGCAAGCATCATAGGACATAAGGACGGGGATGTGGTCAGTTCTGTAAAGGTTAATGGCACATTTACCGAACACTATCCCGGTCGAATCCCCAGCAAAGTGGAAAACTATCGCAATGGCAAACTGGATGGCGATTACCTGGTGTACTACAAGGTAGGTGAATGGGTCGTGAATGAGACCACCAACAAGGATGGAGAAGTGGAGCGGGTGGAAGAACTGAAAGGCCAGCAGTTGAAGATGAAGGCTAACTATGTTGAAGGTAAACTTGAAGGAGAGGTAACCTACTACAAACCGGATGGGTCTGTAGATAAGGTAGAAAAATACGTGGGAGGGGAAAAACAATAACAATGAGTTCAAAAGGAAAGGTACTGGTAGCCATGAGTGGTGGCATCGACAGTTCGATGGCGGCGCTGATGTTGCATGATGAAGGATATGAGGTGATCGGGATCACCATGAAAACATGGGACTATGCCTCGGCTGGCGGATCACGCAAGGAAACCGGTTGTTGTAGTCTGGATTCCATCAATGATGCCCGTATTCTGGCGGTGGAGCAGGGCTTTCCGCATTTTATCCTCGATATCCGTGATGAGTTCGGCGACCAGGTCATCGATAATTTTGTGGAAGAGTACATTGCCGGTCGCACACCCAACCCATGTGTTTTGTGTAATACGCATATCAAATGGGAAGCCCTGTTGAAAAGAGCTGACCAGCTGGGTTGTGATTATATTGCCACAGGGCACTATGCGCAGGTACGAAAT
>JAGQZQ010000043.1:0-9045 GCA_020435415.1 Flavobacteriales bacterium | reverse complement strand
AGGGCGGTATGTGGTTTCCAAAGGCCTGGATGCGGATAAGGATCAGTCCTATGTGTTGTGGGGACTGACCCAGGAAAGCCTGAAGAGGAGCATTTTTCCCATGGGTGGATTTCATAAAAAGGATATCCGTCAAATGGCTCTGGACAGGGGCTTTGAAAACCTTGCCCTGAAAAGCGAGAGTTATGAAATCTGCTTTATTCCGGACAACGACTACCGCGGTTTTCTAAAGCGTCGCGTGGAAGGATTGGAGGAACGTGTGAACGGTGGAGATTTTGTGAATATGAAGGGGGAGGTGATGGGCAAACATCAGGGATATCCCTTTTATACGGTTGGCCAGCGTAAAGGCCTGGAAATAGCAACAGGAACCCCCATGTACGTCACGCGGATCATTCCTGAAACCAATACCGTGGTGCTGGGTGAGGTGGAAGATCTGAATGAACAACGGATGGTGGTGGGTAAGACCAATTTTCAGAAATGGGAGCCATGGACAGGCAAACGCGAAGCCCTGACAAAGATCCGTTATAAAGACCCCGGAACCATGAGTACGCTGGAGCTGGTGGATGATGAGGTGCATGTGATCTTTCATGCACCGGTGAGCGCCATTGCACCCGGCCAGTCTGCCGTGTTTTACGATGGGGATGACCTCATCGGTGGAGGGATGATCCGGCGTGCGGTATTTGCAGAGGAAAGTATGGTGTAACCTTCGAATTAGAGATGCGTTCTAAAACCACATGAAACAGGGTCTAATCCTCAGAATCGCATACGCTGTGCTTATCTGTCTTGTATGGGTATCCTGTAAAAAGTCCGTGATAACACCCCCCGCCATTCATATGGACTATTTTCCTGTAGACGTAGGCCATTGGGTTGAGTACGAAATGGATTCTACGGTCTACGATGCCTTTTTCAACGGGAAAGATACCTCATATCACTATTATATCCGGGAAGAGATCACCGAAACGTTTACCGACCTGGAGGGACACAAAGCTTACCGTATTCAGCGCTCCAGAAGGGATAGCCTGGGAATGCCATGGCAGATTACTGATATCTGGTATGCCAACCGTGATGAACATACAGGTGAAAGGGTTGAAGAGAATGTCCGGTATGTTAACCTTGTTTTTCCACCGGATAAGAAAGTTCGTTGGGATGGGAATGCCCTCAATACCAGGCCAAAGTGGGAGTTCAGATATGAAAAGATTCATAGTCCCGCCGATTTGGGTGCCATTCACTTCGATTCAACCGTGACCGTTCTGCAGATTGACGAGGCCAACCTGATTGAACAACAATATGCTCAGGAGATTTATGCCAAAGGTGTGGGCTTGGTGTATAGGAAACAGCACTATCTTGAAACGGAGGTGGATGGAACAATCATCGGTGGATACGATTTCACTTTTAAGGTGATCAACTGGGGTAAATAGTGCTTCTCAGGTGCGCTGTGCGTTATTTTACCTTTGGATATTCCGGCGCTTTTCTCTAATTTGCATACTTGCGTCCCTCTTAAACTAAGAAATGAACCTTTTCAAGACTGTTACTCTGACACTCTTCCTGGTGTCCTGCGGAATGTCTGTCTTTGCTCAGCAAAACGAGCATCAGCGATATTGGGTTCAGTTTGATCATAAATCATCATCTACGTACTCGGTAGACAGACCTCACGAGTTTCTGTCAGAACGGGCCATTGCACGGCGTCAGCGTCAGGGCATTCCGATTACTGAGAACGATCTGCCTGTTTCCCCGGCATATGTACAGGAGCTATCCGCAGCCGGTCTTACCGTTGTCCATCGGTCCCGTTGGTTCAATGCTGTGACCGTTGAGGTCCCGGATGAACAATCCCTGGCCAGAATGATGACGTTGCCTTTTGTAACCTCAGTTCAACCTGTTCATAGGTATGCCAGGCAAGCCGATGAAGTGATCGGGGAAGTGACTGATATGAGCCTTTCCAAAACTTCCGGGATGGTATCGTCAGATGCCGCATATGATTACGGGCTGTCCTATCACCAGTCCTATATGCTGGGCGGTGATTATATGCACAGCAAGGGTTATAAGGGACAAGGTATGATGATTGCCGTTCTGGATGCAGGGTTCTGGGAAGTGGGTAATCGGATTGTGTTTGACAGCCTTCGCACCAAAGGACATTTGTTAGGCACGCGTGATTTTGTGGATGGCGGTTCTTCCGTTTATGAAGATCATACCCATGGCATGCAGGTGCTGTCTGTGATGGCCGGAAACCTTCCCGGGAATATCGTGGGAACTGCGCCTGAGGCGGATTACTGGCTGCTTCGCTCGGAGAATTCTCAGAGTGAAATGGTGATGGAAGAGGACAATTGGGTCGTGGCTGCCGAGTTTGCCGATAGCGTGGGTGCGGATATCATCCATTCTTCTCTTGGTTATTCTACCTTCGATGACGTGTCAGAGGATCACACTTACCAGGATATGGACGGCCGTACGACAAAGGTTACCCTTGGAGCAGAAGCAGCTGCGTCCAAAGGAATGCTTGTGGTGAACAGTGCCGGGAACAAGGGCGCAAGTTCGTGGAAGTATATTGCTGCACCGGCGGATGGTAAGAACGTCCTGGCAGTGGGAGCGGTGGACCAATACAAGATGCCGGCCTATTTCAGTTCATTGGGACCCACGGTGGATGGGCGCCTGAAACCTAATGTTGTTGCCCAGGGATTATCAACCATTATTGCATCGGTGGCGCCTGATACGTCTCCCGGTCCCCGCATTCAAACGGGAAGTGGTACATCATTTTCCGCGCCGCTCATTAGCGGATTGGCGGCTTGTCTGTGGCAGGCACACCCTTTGGCGACTGCCGGACAGGTGATGGATGCCATTGAGCAAAGCGGAGATCAGTTCTTTGCACCTGACACTGTGAAGGGTTATGGCGTACCTAATTTCGCGGTCGCGAGCCTGATTCTGGATGGTATACTCAGAGAAGACTTTGAAGATGATCACCTGGTGATGGCCTATCCGAATCCCTTCAGAGATGAATTGTCATTTGTTTTCTTCTCCGCGGTCAATCAAACCGTATCCGTAGAGTTGATCAATGCTATGGGGCAGGTAATTTACCACCGGAATAAGAGGTTTGTCAGTAATACATTTAATGTGGTCAAGGTAGAAGAGCTCCCCCCGTTAACACCGCAGGGTGTTTACATACTTACCATTTCCACACCCATCGAGACTTACCCGATCCGTGTGTTCCGTTCCGGACATTGATCAACGTACGTTGAAATCCAGAAGTGCATCCTGACCTATAAAGGCTGTCAACCGATCTCCCTTTTGCACCGGCCCAACGCCTTCGGGTGTGCCCGTAAAGATCAGATCTCCTTTCTTTAGCGTGATGAACGTAGATATATAGGATATCAGCTGGTCAAATGAAAAAAGAAGGTCCCGGGTATTGCCCTGTTGTACTGTTTGGCCGTTTACCTCCAGGTGGAAGGAGATGTCATTCAGATCTGCAAAGGAGGTTTTCGGAAGAAACCGGTCGGACAGGGGAGCGGCACCATCAAAGGCTTTGGCTTTTTCCCAGGGCAGTCCTTTTTTCTTCATTTCAGCCTGTACGTCCCGTGCGGTGAAATCTATTCCGATGCCAATTTCATCATAATATTTGTGGGCAAAGGGAATCCCGATATGACGACCTACGCGGTTGATCCTCAGGACGAGTTCCACTTCATGATGGATGTCCTGGCTGAAATCAGGATAAAAGAAAGGACGGTTTCGTGCTACAAGACATGTTTCAGGTTTCAGGAAGAAGACGGGTTCGGATGGAACCTCACTTTTCATCTCCTTCGCATGAGCTGCGTAGTTTCTTCCGATGCAAATAATTTTCATGGATATGGGTAAGTGCTATCCGCCGGGTGGTGATCCACCGACCACAAACTTCCGGTTCATCTGGGGTACATAATTTCCTCTGTCAGGGATGCGAATATCTTCCTGGAACGCTTCAAGGCCTTCCATCTCTACGACTGCCTGATACTGACCAGGAGGAAGGATCATGATGAAACGACCATCAGATGGTTTGACAATGTAGGTGCCATAAAGCTGAGCGGACCCCTTTTCTGTAACGTTAATACGACCACGTACCCCGGTGATACTGGAGTCGGGGTTTAATACATTGCCGATGATCAGCGTATACCTAGGCTCAACGTCCTCGATGGTTACCCTGTAGATATCCAGGTCACCGTAACCATCCTTCCTGCCAAGACCCATGTAGGCATACCTTCCGGTTTCATCAAAGGAGATAGTGGTTTCTTCAGCGGTGGAGTTCAGGGGATACCCCATGTTCTTAACCTCCGGGAAATCTGTTCCCCCGTACATCCATTTTGTTGAGAATATATCAAAACCGCCCATGCTGTTGGGACCGTTGGATGCAAAATAAAACATGGTTTGATCATAGGAGAGTGCGGGAAATTGTTCATCTCCCTCCGTATTGATCTTTGGTCCCATATTTTGCGGGTAGCCCCATGCGCCATTGGGAAGTTTACGACAGATGTAAAGATCCTGTCCTCCATAACCACCTTCATAATCTGTACTGAATATGAGGATTTGTTGGTCATTGGTCATGGTGGCACTGGTTTCCATGGCTGTGGAGTTGATGGTCTTCCTTTCCAATGGATCTGCCTTTCCGAAAGATCTGCCCCGTTTTTCTGAATACCACAGATCTCCGAAACCATTGAAGTTGTCAATGAATATGAAGAGGTGATTTCCGTCGGCCGAAAGACCTACGCCTTCCTCCGTTAGTTCAGTGTTGATGGAGCTGCTGATGCTTCGTCCTCTTCTCCAGTTGTTGTTTGATTTGGCGGTAGCCAGAAAAACGTCAGCCGGATACTGCTTGTCAAAATCCAGGAGATCCCCCACATTCTTTTTGCTTCTGGTGGTGTAGACCAGGAAATCTTCGTCCGGTGGAATGTATGGATTGTATTCCGGGTCTGGTGTATTAATATCGGGTCCCAGGTTCTCAAAACGAACCTGTATGGGATGAAGCACCAGCTTCTTTGCATTTCCACACTGCTTGATCAGCAGGTTTACATATTTGGTTTCGTCCTCATTGCCCTCGATCAGCTTTTTGTATTCATTGAATTTTACAACAGCATCATCAAATTGATGGGCGTGCATATAGGCGCGACCCAGATGGAGAATGGTTTCGTCCGGGCGTTTCGGGTCCTTTAATGCTGTTTCAAGGTATGGTATCGCCAGTGTTTTGTCTCCATGCGTTTCCAGGTAACACACACCTAATTTGAAATTATAGGATGTGTTTTTGGGATCATCACGCAGGAGCGCAACAAAGTCAGGTATGGCATCCTTGTAGTTGCCTACGCTGAAATTGTCTTTCGCCTCTTTCTTATCTCCCTCCTTTTCTACGGGTTGAGTTCCCGGACGTGGACGGCTTTGGGAAACACCGTCAAGGGCAATTACGAAGGCAAAAACAATACTTAATATGGTGGTCCTATAAATTGGTACACGCAAGTTCATACCCATCTTTTCTCTACAGCTTAAGCACCAATTTAGTTGTTTTTTGCAATCATTCCTTTCCGAACAGGAATTTCATCTCAATTCGGTTGTTCTTTTTCCTGCCTTTCGGGTTGTCCGATCCATCAGGTAAGGTGTTGGGAGCAATGGGTTTGTACTCCCCATAACCCATGGTAAGAATCCGGGTTCCCTGGATTCCTTTGGATACCAGATAGGCTTTAATCTCCTCGGCTCTCTTCTGGGATAAACGCATGTTAAAGTCCTCATCCCCATTGTTGTCCGTATGTCCGATGATCTCCACCTGTACATTTGCACTGTTCTTCATGAAGGTGTAAAGCTTATTCAACTCAAGTTTTGAATCTTCCCTGAGTGTGGCCCGGTTGTAGTCGAACTCGATGTTGGGCATCACAATGGGTTTATTGGATAAGGAATCCTGCATGACGGCAAGGATCTCATCCGGACTGAAGAACTCGTCAACGCCAACGCCGGTCTCTGATTTTGATTCGGCTTTTTTCTCCGATGTGCCGTTGGGTTGGTTAATCACTTCATCGGGATTGCTGAGGATCTTATCAATCTTGATCAACGTGTTGATATAAGCCGAATACATATTGTCTTTTTTAAGAACATCGGCATATTCTTCGTCGACTGCCAATTGCTTTTCGATGTAAGCATACGCATTGTCATACTGGGTATCGATGTCGAAGAGGGCATTGTAAATGGCCGACTCCTTTTCTCCCATGTGAATTTCCTGATACATTTGATGGTATTCGAATTGTGCAGGTACAAAGATGGTTTGATTATAAGTGGTATAGCCTTCCGCTTCAATGGTCAATTCATATTCCTCTCCCGGATTAAGTACCAAAAGGTATTTTCCGTAATCGCTGCTCGCCGTATCTTCATTTGATACGTAGTATCCCACCACTTTGTTGTTGTTTGTATTCTTCACGGTGATCCTGGCTCCTACGGGTGTCAGGTCCTTACCTGCCAATACAATTCCCCGGATTTCGGTAACAGGGATTTCATTGCCCTGCATATGAATTTCATAGATGTCCATATAACCTATTCCACCTTCGCGGTCTGAAGAAAGGAAGCCGAGGCTGCCATCTTCATTGGTGGTGTAAAATATATCATCACTGGATGAATTAAGGGGGTAGCCCATATTTTTTGGCGCCTGCCATTCACCCTTTTCATAGGCGCTCTGAAAAATGTCATATCCTCCCATACTGGAATGGCCCATGGATGAAAAGTACAGGGTTTTGCCATCGGTGCTTAGGAATGGACTTTCTTCGTCGTAGGAAGTATTAACGTTGGGTCCAAGGTTCACAAGCGGACTCCAGGATCCATCGTCCTGCAGCTCGGATACGTAGATGTCCTTGCCGCCATAGCCTCCTTTTTTGCTGCTCACGATAAAGATCATGTCCTGTGCTGCCGACATGGCAAGGCTGGTTTCCTGTCCTTTTTTCGTATTGAATTTCTGATTGAGTCTCTTGGGATCACCCCAGTCGCGGCCTGCTATCTGAGAATACCACACGTCATTTTCACGGTAAATGAAAAGCTTTTGGTTATCCTTGGAGAATCCGATAACGGCGTCATGGTCGGTGGTGTTGATCTTGCTGCTCACTTTTTTCGCGCGATCATAAACAATGGAATCTCCCTTGATGGTAATAGGAGCAAAGTAGATATCTTCAGTATTCAAAACCCTTTGGTGCACATCGTCATAAGACGCCGTTCCATAATTACCCTGTCTTCTGGAGGTAAAGTAAATGTTGCTTTGGTTCGGTTGCATGACCGGCGAATAATCCAGTTCAGGGCTGTTGATCTGGTCACCGGCATTTTTTATTTGGGCATTGATGGGAGAGGGGACAAAGATCTTCGCGTGGTTACAGGATTCTATACGTCGGTTGACTTCCTGCTGCATGGCCAGTCCCTCTTTATTCTTTTTGGTATATCCTTTAAAGAGTGTGAAGTAATTGATGGCCTTGTCAAAGTCTCCCCTGATCTGGTAGCAGATGCCCAGGTAGTAATATCGTTCAGGGAATTCATCTTCATTCTTACTTAGCTGGTCGCACTTCTCGAGGTAGGGGATGGCGTCAGTTTTTTTATCTGAAGCCAGGCAATACAAAAGGCCCAGTTCAAGATTATACTCCGGGTTGTCCGGTGCCTTTTCCAGCAGTTTTTTAAAGTAAATCTCCGCGTTCTTAAAATCGCCGTAAGACATGAATTCTTTGGCTGATTCAAAGAGGTCGCCTTCGTCCGTTTGGCCGAAAACACTAATAGAGATCAATGAAGCACATAGTACACCTGTCAGGAATTTGTTGAAGAGCATGCCCGTATCCAATTTAGTTGATGGGGTAATTGTACCCACTCAACGAATAAAAGGTTACGTTAGACAGGCTATGAGCTGATAGGTCTGTATGAACCGCTATTCTTTGTTGATTTTCAGCTTGTCCGGAACATTGATCTTGTCTACCAGACCATCCAATTCTCCGTCAGTGCTCAGCACCTTCAGCTCGATGCGGCGGTTCAGTGCCCTTCCTTCCGGATTATCGGTGCCATCCGGGTTCTCGTTCCGGGCAATAGGTTGTGTTTCGCCAAAGCCTTTGGCCACAAGTCTTTCCTTGTCAATGCCCTTTTCTACGATATAGTTTACAACGGACTGTGCCCTGGCCTGTGACAGCTGCATGTTGAAATCATCTCCACCTTTGGAGTCCGTATGTCCCAGAATACCTACAGCCAGGTTCTGGTTGATTTCCAGCAGGCGGAACAGCTTGTCAAGTTCCAGTTTTGAATCCGGGGTCAGGTTGGCACTGTTATAATCGAAGAAGATGTTGTTCAGGATCATTTTCTCACCTACGACAATCGGATCCAGACTAATGGCCGTATTGATTTCCTTGTAGGATGTCCCTTCGGGTAGATTCAGGTTCTGGGAGTGGAACATGAAGCCTTCTGCCTCAAATGACAGGTCGTAGTTTCCTCCCTCGGGAAGAATGAAGAGGAATTTACCTGTCTTGGAGTTGGGCTTGTAGATACCCACCACTTCGCTTGTTTCCAGGTCGGTGAGGATGATCTTTCCTTCCGGCGGCGCTTCTCCGTAACGGGTCATGACCACCCCTTTTACCACGGCCAGTTCTTTCTCTTCTGTGTTAGACAGGCTAAGCAGGTAGATGTCTTTTTCACCCACACCGCCTTTTTTATTGGCAGAGGAGTAATAGGCACGCCTGCCGTCCGGTGACGTAACATAGAATACGTCGTCATCAGTCGTGTTAATCGGATAACCAACGTTTTCCGGCTCAGACCAGGTGTTGTTTTCTGCATTATAGACAGAAGAGAACACATCAAATCCTCCCATGGACTTATGGCCCTGGGAGCTGAAGAACAACGTCACTCCATCCGGGTGGATGAACGGACCTTCTTCATCATATTCGGTGTTAATGGTAGGTCCAAGGTTTTGTGCAAGACTCCACTGACCATTAGGCAGCATTCGTACGCGGTAAATATCTTTTCCTCCGAGTCCTCCGGGCCGGTTGCTGGTGAAATAAAGCATTTGTCCGTCTGCTGAAAGCACGGCATGGCTTTCCTGTG
>JAGQZQ010000042.1 GCA_020435415.1 Flavobacteriales bacterium | reverse complement strand
GGATGATGATGAAAAGAAACACGTAATCGCGCAAAAAACGCAAAATGACCCTCTGACCCAGCAGCTTATTAACGGGTATCATGCCAATAGCCAGGTACACATCGCCGATCCTAAAAACCCCGGAACACTTCAGCAGGAAAGCTTTGGATATGAAACAATTTGGGCAACCTCTGCCCAATCTCCTTCAAGAGTCAAGGATAACCAAACTGACCTGGCCCTGGTCACTGAAAAACCTCACTATGTTTCCCGGGAAGAATTAGATACCACCAAACCCAATTATGACCAGCTTCTGGCGATCAAAAAAGTGGATGATTCTTTGGAAGATCTGACCCAGGACAAGAACTGGCTGGCCAACCCACAAATCGCCACTGCGGATGCCACAGTTGAACAACCAACCGACAACCTTGTTGCCTCCCATGACAAACAAGCCGGACTCGTTGCTGAAGATGCAACCGGTGAGGTAACAAAAGAGGAAATAAAAACGGATAAAAACACAGCCGTATCCTCATCAATGACAACAGGAAGCATGCTGATGGCCAGGGTAATGTTTGACTTTGATGGTAGAACCTTAAGACAGGAAAGCCGTCAGAACCTGGACAAGGTCGCAGAGGCCATCAAAAACATGGAGGGTGTTACGGTAAATATTGCCGGATTTACCTGTTCACGAGGGAATGAAGAATACAATGAACGTTTGTCCATGGCAAGATCGGAATCTGTTAAAAACTACCTGATATCCAAAGGGATTTCCGCGAACAAGATCATCACAGCGGCAAAAGGGGAAGACAATCCTTTCAAAAGCAACGACTCCGAAGAATCCATGTCTTACAACCGACGTGCGGAAATCAAGGTGAATAAAAAACTTGATAACTGGACGGTAATTGAGGATCAACACCACGGCCAACTAGCCGATGCAGCAACCACATCTGCCAGCCAGCAAACGGCTACTATAGGTTCATCATCAGATCATGTTGATGAAGCAATGGTATGTACAAGTGTAGATAATCGAATTCCATCCGGAAAGAATACCTCCTTCGACTCGGAAACGGGCAAGTTATATTGCTTCACACGCATTAAGAACCTGAACGGGACCATTCATCATAAATGGTACCTGGGCGATCGTCTCATGGCAGATGTAGAGCTGGAGGTTAAAGGCGGAAGCTGGAGGACGTGGAGTTCCAAAAACATTACGGCTAATATGAAAGGCGAATGGCATGTCGAAATCACCAACACCGAAGGTGAAACCATTCACAAGGAAAGCTTCTCCATACAATAGTATTTTTTTCTTTCCGGTCAACAACACTTGCCTCATCAGTTCGTATTAGTAAGGATGATCGTCCGGATGCATAGCCGTATGTACAAAACTTTGCTATTCATAGCCCTGCTTGCCAGTAAATCATTTGCACAAGTTACCGGAAACATATCCACATTTACTGACGGGTGGACAACTTATACATATGATTTTCCGGGAAGGCCAGCTAATTGTGACTCTGTTCTATATCCTTTGAATTGCAGGCCTCAGAAGATGGATTCGAACCCGGTAATTTCCGTAAATGCAACATTAGGCGTTTGCGGCAATGGTCAAAAGACCGCCTCCGGAGGTCCAAGGTTCTCCTGGATGACTTCCGGATTCATGGATCCCAATACGGATGACCGTTTACCTGTTTGCCCTCCTGGATCTGGGCCCTACTCCCTTCGAATTGGGAACCAGGAAGCTGGTTATCAGGCAGAATGCGCTGAAAAGATCTTATCGATTGATAGTTCGGCATCCTACATAGACATTCAATACGCTGTGGTTATGGAAATGCCAGAAGGTCATCGTCCGGCACAACATGGCCACTTCCAGATAGTAGCTTTCGATGATGCCGAAAAGGAGATTCCCGGAGTATCTCTGGTGATTAATGGGAATGACCTAAAGGAACAGGGCTTTCTCGAAAGTCAGCATTCTGCATGTGGAAAAGCCTGGTTCCGGTTCTGGACACACCATACGATGGATTTGCGTGCTTATGCTGGACAACGGGTACATTTGCAATTCTGCACGGCCGATTGTGCCCTGGGAAGTCATTTCACCTACGCCTATATTCAATACGGTTTACGTGGTGTTGAAAGCATTCAGGACGAAGTACCCGTTTCCATGTTGTATGTCCCCAACGCCTTCACACCCAACGGTGATGGCAAGAATGAAGTCTTCGGCGTCGAAGGCAAGAACATTCGCACATTTGAGCTTTACATTTTCGATAAATGGGGTCACCTCGTATTTGAGACCAACCGCATTGATTCCAGATGGGGAGGGTACCTTATGAATGGTGACGAAGCGCCCGCAAGCAACTATCTATGGATGATCAAGGCCACCGGAGATGATGGAAAGGATTATAAGATCACCGGCGAACTGGTTCTTCTACGAAGTAAAGATCATTGAATTACTTGGCAGTACTAACAGATACCGAAGGCACGATCGAGGATATATAGTCACCCAAGGCACTGGTTGTTAATGGGTCTTTTTCATTCAGATCCGGTGTCATTTTACCTTCTCCCAGTGCCCGTTCGACTGCAAGCCTCACAGCCTGAGCTTCATTGGTCATCTGAAACGCCTCCTCCAGCAACTTAGCGACTGAAAGTATGGTTGCCACTGGATTCGCAATATTCTTTCCGGCTGCCTGCGGAAACGAACCATGAATGGGCTCAAAAACGGATGTTTTCTCCCCGATCGATGCAGAGGGTAACAGACCAAGGGAACCAGTGATTACGGATGCCTCATCGGTTAAAATATCCCCGAACATATTCTCGGTTACAATAACGTCAAAACGCTTAGGATTTACGATCAGATCCATGGCGGCGCTATCTACGAATTGGTGACTCAATTCCACATCCGGGTATTCCTGACCCAACTCCTGCATAGTTTCTCGCCATAGTCTGCTTGTTTCAAGAACATTAGCCTTATCCACAGAACATAAACGCCCTTTACGGGATCTTGCCATCTCAAACGCAAGACGACCAATACGGGTCACCTCTTCTTTGGAGTATACACACGTATCAAAAGCTACAGTCCCATTGTCTCTTCTGCCTCTGGGCTCTCCAAAATAGATACCTCCGGTAAGTTCTCTCACAACTACAAAATCAGCACCCTGTATACGGTCATTCTTTAAAGGAGAGCGATCCAGGAGTTTATCAAATGTGGCAACCGGTCGGATATTGGCATACAAACCCAAGCCTTTACGCAGTGCTAAAAGACCCTGTTCCGGCCTAACCTTGGCCTTCGGATCATTGTCATACTTCGGATGACCGATTGCCCCAAACAATACTGCATCAGCATCCATGCAACACTTGAGGGTCTCTTCGGGTAGTGCCGCACCGGTTTTGTCGATGGCCGCTGCACCGATCAATGCTTCTTCATAGGTGAAGCTGTGGCCGAATGTTTCTTCCACAGCTTTCAGAACTTTCAGGCCCTGATCAACAACTTCCGGTCCGATGCCATCCCCAGGCAATACCGCAATCTTCTTATGCATGTGTTCTTGAATTTTCAAATGATTTTATTTCATCCCTTATGCTCAGCAGGAAATCGATGTCGTCAAACCCATTGATCAGACAGTGTTTTTTGTATGGGTTTATGTCAAATGTTTCCTTGCCTCCGGTCCCTTTGATGGATATGGTTTGATCTTCCAAATTAACTTCCAACTGTGCAGAAGCATCTGCTTGTATAACACTAAACATTTTACGCAGAAAATCAGGACTAACCTGAACAGGAAGGAGGCCATTATTCAATGCGTTGTTCTTAAAGATATCCGCAAAGAAACTGGAAACCACAACGGAAATTCCAAAGTCACTGATTGCCCATGCTGCATGCTCCCTGCTTGAACCGCATCCGAAATTCTTACCAGCCACCAGGATTTTTGCACCCACGTGCTCAGGTTTGTTTAGTACGAAATCAGGCCGGGGAGCACCTTCGGCGGTAAACCGCCAATCGCGGAATAAGTTTTCACCAAACCCTTCACGGGTGGTGGCTTTCAAGAACCTGGCAGGTATGATCTGGTCTGTGTCAACGTCTTCGACATTCAGTGGGACACAGGTAGATACTAGGGTTGTGAATTTTTTCATGCGAAATGGTTAAAGGACGTTCCTGTGATCGGCTATCTTACCGGTAATCGCAACAGCCGCAACGGTTAATGGACTTGCAAGTAACGTTCTTGCGCCCGGGCCCTGACGTCCCTCGAAGTTGCGGTTGGATGTGGATACACAGTACTCACCTGCGGGTACCTTATCTTCGTTCATCCCAAGGCATGCACTACAACCTGGTTCCCGAAGGCTGAAACCGGCATCCTCCAATATCTTATCCAGACCTTCTTCTTTTGCTTGTTTCTCTACATGTTTTGAACCCGGAACGATCAGCGCATGCACATTGGGTGCTTTCTTCTTTCCTTTGACCGCTTCAGCAAAAAGTCTGAGGTCTTCCATTCTGGCATTGGTACAACTTCCAAGAAAAACGTAGTTAACAGGCTTTCCCTGTAGTCTTTCCCCGGGATGGAAACCCATGTATTGCAACGACTTGTTATAGGACTCGGGGCTGGACCCGGGAGCCAGATCCTGAACCGATGGTATGGATGCATTCACACCGATGCCCATGCCGGGATTCGTTCCGAACGTGATCATCGGCTCAATATCCTGTGCATCAAAACGATGGATGATATCAAAAGCATCGTCACTATCCGAACGAAGTTGTCTCCATGTCTCAATGGCTGCTTCAAGTGCTTCACCCTTAGGCGCAAATGGTCTGTTCCGGATATAATCAAAAGTAATTTCATCCGGAGCGATCAGACCTCCTCTTGCGCCCATTTCAATACTCATATTACAAATGGTCATGCGGGATTCCATAGAAAGTGACCCAATGGCCGAACCGGCGTACTCCACAAAATAACCTGTACCTCCACTAGAGGATATCTTGGATATTACGTACAGGATCACGTCTTTAGCGGTCACCCCCCTTCCCAAAGTACCATTCACCTCAATTTTCATGGTTTTAGGTTTGGTCTGAAGAATACACTGAGTAGCCATGACTTGCTCAACCTCACTGGTTCCGATCCCAAAAGCAATACTTCCGAAAGCACCGTGGGTAGATGTATGACTGTCCCCACAAACCATCGTCATTCCAGGTAATGTATAACCCAGTTCCGGACCAATGACGTGAACGATACCCTGGTTCGGGTGACCAAGCCCAAACAACTCAACACCAAACTTGCTACAGTTCTCCGTCAATTTCTCAACCTGCTGCCGGGATAGTGCTTCTTTAATGGGGAGATGTTGATCAATGGTGGGTACATTATGATCGGCTGTTGCCAGTGTTTGCTGTGGTCTGAACACCCCGATTCCTCTTTTCTCCAATCCGGCGAATGCCTGCGGACTGGTTACTTCATGGATATAGTGACGGTCGATGTAAAGCACCTGAGGGCCATTGTCGATCTTTTTCACCACATGCCCATCCCATATCTTGTCGAAAAGGGTTTTTGAACTCACAAAAAATACGTTTAGGGTTAAAGTTAATATATCACGACGAATAGAAGTCGCTATGTTGTCAGATTCTATGCGGAGATCATCAGCTTATCCAACAGATCTTTCAAAGCATCATCTCTCACGACTTTTAATTCATCTGCCAGTTTCAGGAACTCTGCATAGGCATGATCCAATTGGGCTTTATCCAATTCATACCCAAGACTTTTGGCCCTGAAAACAAGGGCTGCACGACCGCTGCGCGCAGTAAGCACGATGGAGGATTCCGCCACACCCACATCAGCGGGGTCTATGATCTCATAGTTCTCGCGGTTCTTGATCACCCCATCCTGGTGAATACCCGATGAGTGTGCAAATGCATTGGCACCAACGATGGCCTTGTTCGGTTGGACAGGCATACGCATCAGGGAAGAGACCATCTGGCTTGTGCCGAAAATCTTCTTGCTGTTAATGTTGGTCTCATAACCGAGGGAGGCATGACTCTTCAGGATCATCACCACCTCCTCCAGAGAGGTATTACCGGCACGTTCTCCGCAACCGTTAATGGTACATTCCACTTGTCGGGCGCCGTTCTGAATACCCGCTATGGAGTTAGAAGTAGCGAGGCCAAGATCGTTGTGACAGTGAGTGGAAATGGTTGCGAGATGAATGTTTGGAACATTCTCACGCAGGAAACGGATCTTGGCCCCGTATATTTCAGGCAGGCAATAACCGGTAGTATCCGGGATGTTAACTACGGTCGCACCTGCTTTAATAACCTGTTCAATGACACTGGCCAGAAACTCATTATCTGTCCGGCCTGCGTCTTCTGCATAAAACTCAATATCTTCCACGAACTGCTTTGCATATTTTACGGCTGCCACAGCTCTTTCCATGCATTGCTCACGGGTAATCCGTAATTTGGTAAATACGTGCAGATCACTTGTTCCAATGCCTGTATGAATACGAGGCTTTTTCGCATATTTCAGCGCTTCCACAGCACAATCAATATCCTTTTCAACAGCACGGGTAAGTGCACAGATCGTCGGTTCCTTTACCGCCTTGGAGATTTCTACGACCGACGTGAAATCACCAGGACTGGAGATAGGAAAGCCGGCCTCAATGATATCCACACCCAAAGCCTCCAGGGCTTTGGCTACGGTAACCTTTTCTTCTGTATTGAGCTGACAACCGGGAACCTGCTCCCCGTCACGAAGGGTCGTATCAAATATATCTACCTTTTCACTCATAACTTTATTCCAGATTTAGTACATAAATGGCTCTACTCCATTGAGTACTTAACAAAAGTATGGCGGACCTGTTCCAGCTTAAAACCTAATAAACCGCCTTTTACGATTTTCAAGAAACCACATCAACTATAAACATTCCTTTAACGATATGTATATTTGTTCTTTAAATTCCCATTTTTACGATGGCCAACACCAAATCAAATGCGCTCTTTAGCCTGATCCACTCCCTTAGTAAGAGCGAAAAGCGTCACTTCAAACTTTTTGCTTCAAAGTATGGAGACGCCAACGACATGAAGTTTGTTCGCTTGTTCGACCTGATCGAAAAGCAAAAGGAGTTTGATGAAGAACGCATATTGGAGAAGGACCCTTCTTTGAAGGCTGAGCAACTGTCCAACCTGAAGGCCCATCTTTACAACCATATTCTCCAGGTTCTTCGACAACTTCAAGCTGCAAAGGACATGGACATGACCATCCGTTCCTATATTGACAATGCGCAAATTCTATACAACAAATGCCTGTATGAACAATGCGAGAAGATGTTACGCAAGGCCAAGAAACTTGCCATTAAAAGCGAAAACCTCTCCCTTCTGCTTGATATTCTGAAATGGGAAAAAAACATCCTTACACACACCATCAAGACCGGAAGCCATAGACGGGTAAACAAGATCATCGAGGAAACCGACCAGGTAAATAAGCAGATCAGCCACATCAATGCCTACTCCAACCTCATCGCCAAACTGAATGCCTTTTATCAGAATATGGGGTTTATCAAAAATGAAAAGGATTACAAAAAGGCACATGACTACTTCTTCAAATACCTTCCCCAAACCAAAGAGGAAGACCTGGGATTTGATGAACAGATGTACCTTTTTAATGCATACATCGGATATTATTTCTTTATCCAGGACTTTGAGAATGCACTTGAATATGCGCTTAAGTGGGTTGCACTCTTTGACCAACAACCCGACATGATTCCGGTAAGACTTGAAATGTACATCAAAGGGCTTAATAGTCTGCTCATCGCTCAATGGAAACTGCTGAGGTATGATGCCTTCACTGAAACGCAGACACGTTTGAATGCACTAACATCGCAACCGGATATCACGATTACGGAGAACGTTCGCCTTATTCTGTTCAAGTATTACTATGCCCATGAAATTAACAGGCGATTTATGCTGGGAGATTTCAGCGGTGGCATCCGTATGATCAAGGATATGGATATGGACATCAATCAATTTATTGATCGCCTTGACAACCATTACCGGATCATTTTTTACTACAAGATTTCTTGTCTTTACTTCGGGGACAGCCAGTTTCATGATGCAGTTCGCTGGCTGCACAAGATCATTAACCTAAAGGATGTGGATCTGAGAGAAGACATTCACAGTTTTGCCCGGATCATGAACCTGATCAGTCATTATGAGATTGGCAACACAGACCTGATCGAGTATTACATTAAATCATTGTATCATTTCCTGCTCAAGAAAGAAGATCTTCATCAGTACCAGAAAAGCATTCTGTCATTCCTGAAAGCCCTCACACGCTATCCTGATGAAACGGAATTGCTTGAGGAGTTCCGCAAATTAAGGGAACGCCTCATCCCCCTTACCCGCACCACCTATGAAAAAAGAGCTTTTATCTACTTCGATATTATTTCCTGGCTGGATTCCAAACTGGATAGCAACGGACGAACCGTGCAGACTATTATCCGGCAAAAGGCAGCTAAACGAATAGGAAAGCAATACCCAAAAGAGTTGTTGGCCGACTAGCGATCTTGATGACACAACAAAAAGAAAGCCCCCTGGGTTGCAGGGGGCCGGCTCACTTCAAGTTGGTTACAATTGACGCTTAAAAGGAGGTAATCTATTTTGTTGCTTCATGGGAATAATGCAATCCGGTCGATTGGTTACACGTTTTTTTGAAGTTTTTTTTCGGATACCACTCTTTTGCATGTAAAACACTGACATAAAGTTATTTAAAAATACATCCGGATTTGTGTCAAACGAACCCGCCTGTACTTTTCTTTATAATCCGCGATAATGTTAGGGTGGTATAAATTCAAAGCCCTCCGTTTGGGGCGGAGGGCTTTGGCTCACTTCAAGTTGGTTACAATTGCAGTTGACGCTAAATAGGAAGTAATTTTGTAACGCTCTTGCCTCCATAATGCAGATTACCGCATTGGTTACACCTTTTCGAGAAGACATTTTGGAGTTTTTTATCAAAAATCAATTAATGCGCTGATTTTCAGATAAATAATTTTCAATAAAAACTTATTCTGTCCTGTAAAGAAGGTGTTTGGACGGGATATTAAAGGGATTCGGATTTGAATCAAGTCAATAGTTTATTGGTAGCTTCTGCATACCCACCGAAATTAAAACTCTGAATACGATGTTCCAGTAGATTCCGGATTTTTTCGATACCGGGTTGACCAATGCTGCCCAGGTGGGTGTGGTTTACTTTTTTAATCGGAGCATATTTACCGGATGCGATGTCTTCTCCGACTTTGCGGTATGCATCGCGAAAAGGAACGCCTTCCAAAACGAGTCGGTTCACCTCTTCCACGCTAAAAATATAGCGGTATCTCTCGTCCTCCAAAAGGTCCATTCCCACTTTAATATGCTCCAGCATGAACGACGCCATCGATAGGCAGTCCCTCAATTGATGCATTGCGGGGAACATATTTTCTTTCAGCAATTGCATTTCACGGTGATAGCCACTTGGCAGATTGGCCATAATCAAATCTATCTCGTTGGGCAATGCCTTTAACTGATTACAGCGTCCTCGCATGATCTCCCAGACATCCGGATTCTTTTTATGCGGCATAATGCTGGAACCGGTGGTCAACTCATCAGGAAAAGAAACAAATCCGAAATTCTGACTCATAAACATGCACAGATCCATGGCCATGCGACCTAATGTAGATGCCACGCATGACATCGCCATCGCTGTTACCTTCTCTGCCTTTCCCCTTCCCATCTGCGCATATACTGCATTAATATTAGGGCCCTCAAAACCCAACAACTCTGTGGTCATTTCCCGATCCAACGGAAACGATGAACCATAACCTGCAGCCGACCCCAAAGGATTTCGGTTCACAATCCTGAAAGCACCCTCCATCATATGAAGGTCATCAACTAACCCTTCCGCGTAAGCGCCGAACCACAAGCCAAATGAAGAGGGCATAGCCACCTGCATATGGGTATATCCGGGGAGTAGTTTATCCTTATGCAATTCACCAAGATCCAGCAATTCCGATGCGAGTTTCCGGGTGGATTCTACCATTAACCTGATCTGATCCCGCAGATACAACTTCAGATCCACAAGAACCTGATCATTCCGGGAACGGCCACTGTGTATTTTTTTTCCTACATCCCCCAGACGTTCCGTAAGTAAGCTCTCCACCTGGGAATGCACATCCTCCACCCCTTCACCTATTTTAAAATTCCCTTTTTCAATATCGCGGTAGATGTCAATTAAAGCAGCATTCAGCGCCTTCCATTCACCCGTTTCAAGCAGACCGATCTTAACCAGCATGCGTATGTGGGCAAGTGAACCCAATACGTCATAGGGCGCAAGTTCCATGTCCAGTTCACGATCGCGTCCTACCGTAAATCGGTCCACACGTTGATTTACATCGGTTCCTTTATCCCAGATTTTAGCCATCAGATAATTATCTTATCAAGCATTCGAATATACAAATCAATCCCCTCGCGAATCTCCTCGGGTTTAATGTACTCGTCTGCAGTATGGGACCGTGCAGAGTCACCAGGGCCGCATTTCAGTGATGGAACATCGATGATGGCCTGGTCAGAGGTCGTTGGAGAACCGTATGTTTTTCTACCCAGGTTTATGCCTGCCTGCACGATGGGATGATCTTCCGGAATACTGGAAGAGTTTAAACGAACCGACCTTGGGATCACCTCACTTTTAACATGGGCCAGGATGGTATCCAGTATCTCCTGATTCCGATATTGTTCCGTGATTCGCACATCCACGGTAAATTCGCACCGATCCGGAACCACATTGTGTTGTGATCCTGAATGAATGATGGTGGTTGTCATTTTGATCGGTCCAAGAGAAGGTGAAACCCTGGGAAAGGAATAGGTCCGGAACCACTCTATGTCTTTCAATGCAATGTAGATCGCGTTCTCACCTTCTTCTCTCGCTGCATGTCCTGACTTACCATGTGCCACACAGTCCAGAACCATTAACCCTTTTTCGGCGATGGCCAGGTGCATCTGAGTAGGTTCACCTATGATCGCAAAATCAATGGGGCCAAGCTCGGGGAAAACGCATTCCAGTCCGTTGTGTCCTGATATCTCTTCCTCTGCAGTAGCCGCTACAACGAGGTTATATTTTAAATCCTCCCGTTCAAAATAATATCGAAAAGCAGCGATCAGCGACACCAGGCAGCCTCCGGCATCGTTACTACCCAGCCCGAATAGCTTACCGTCATTTTCCACCGGTGTAAACGGGTCCATGGTATAACCCGCATTGGGTTTGACGGTGTCATGATGTGAATTGAGCAGGATGGTGGGTTTGGCAGGATCAAAGTGCCGGTTATAAGCCCATACGTTGTAACCTTTGGTATGGATTTCCATTCCGTTGTCCTTAAAAAAAGTGGCCAGACGCTCGGCCGTTCCCGCTTCTTCTTTGCTCAGCGATTTGATGCTGATGAGATCCTTCAGAAGACCAATGGCGTCCTGTGCTAATGTATTTTGATTCATGTCCTAATTTGGAACATCTCTTTTCATTCTTTGATGAGACGCGTTCCGCTTTTTTTATTTGCTATATCCGTTGCCAGACCTATTACGACCTGACTTACCCCTTGATCGATGGCCGCAAAGGCATTGTCCAGTTTGGGAATCATTCCCCCGCTGATCGTACCGTCCTGCTTCCAATCGGCGTATTGTTCTTTCGTAATAACCGGGATGATTGAACGGTCATCATTCACATCCTTCAGTACTCCGGCTTTTTCAAAGCCGTAAACAAGATCAACTTTATATTTATTTGCCATGGCAACAGCCACAGACGAAGCAATGGTATCTGCATTGGTATTCAGCATTTGTCCATTGCCGTCATGTGTAAGTGGGGCACAAACCGGAATGATGCCATTGGTCAAGAGCAGATGTACGAGTTGTTCATTCACCTGGTCAACATCACCCACAAAACCGTAGTCTATTTTTGCAACCGGTCTTTTGTGTGCCTTAATTAAATTTCCATCCGCACCGGTCAGGCCAAGCGCATTGCATCCGAGTTTTTGTAACCCACCAACGAGGGCTTTGTTTACCCAGCCACCATAAACTTGAATAACCACATCCAGCATGGCCTGGTCTGTCAGTCTCCGGCCATCCACCATCGTCACCTTGATGCCCTGCTGTTCGGCTATCCTTGTCGCCATTTTACCTCCACCATGAATAAGAATGCGTGGCCCTTCAAGCGATGCAAACACCTTCAGAAATGTTTCCAGCTGGCGTTCGTCATCCAACACATGGCCACCGATCTTTATAACCGTGAGCCTTTCCATCAGAAATTGTGTTCAAGTATTCGGCGCAACACAGCCTGGGCTGCAAATACGCGGTTCCCAGCCTGTTGGATCACCGCCGATTTCGTCCCGTCAATCACCGCATCCGCAACAATCATGTTCCGGCGCACCGGCAGACAATGCATAAACCAGGCATCGCGGGTTAAGTTCATTTTTTCCGGGGTTACCGTCCACGACAGATCGGTAGAAAGTATTTTGCCATATTGTTCGTATGAAGACCAGTTCTTTGCATAAATAAAGTCGGCTCCTTCGAATGCCTTGTTCTGATCATGGGTCACCGTTGCATTGCCAACATACATGGAATCCAGATCATATCCTTCCGGATGTGTGATCACCAGGTCTACATCTGCGCGATTCATCCACTGTGCAAAGGAATTGGGTACCGCCTGTAGCAAGGCCCGCGGGTGCGGCGCCCAGGTAAGCACCACTTTGGGTCGTGCAGCGGACTTCAGTTCCTCTATCGTTGCCCAATCGGCCAGGGATTGCAATGGGTGAAGGGTGGCTGATTCAAGACTGATCACCGGTACGCCGCAAAAATCCATGAACTTATGCAGGATGGTTTCAGCATAATCTTCTTCCCTGTTTTCCAGTTTTCCGAATGTCCGGATACCAACAATGTTGCAATACTGACCGATCACGGCGGCTGCTTCCCGAACATGTTCGGCCGACTGTCCATTCATCACCACGCCATCTTCGGTTTCAAGTGCCCAGCCTTCCTGACCGATATTCATCACGATCACATTCATACCCAGGTTAAGTGCCGCTTTTTGCGTACTCATTCGCGTACGAAGGCTCGGATTAAGAAAGATCAGGCCGAGGGTGAGATCCTCACCGAACCGGCGGTCGGCCAAAGGTTCTTTTTTTATTCTGAGGGCATCCCGGACCAGGCCTGCGGGATCATCCACATCATCTATGCTGGTAAAATGCTTCATGTCGTAGCGGTGGTTTTAGCCATGACGGATTTGAATGCACTGATAAACTGATCGGCCTCGGCCAGACCAAGATTCAATGAAGGTAATATGCGAATGGTGTTTTTATCCGATGAAGAGCCCGTAAACATGTGGTGGTTGAACAGCAATTGCTTACGAACATCCGCACAGGGAATCTCAAGCTCCAGCCCCATCATGAGCCCTTTCCCAAGAACTTGCTTCACCCCTGAAACACCTGCCAATGCTTTGCGAAGATAGTCGCCGGTTTCCTTAGCCTTTGCTACCAGATTTTCTTTCTCGATGACTTCCAGAACGGCAAGGGCGGCAGCGCAAGCAAGGTGATTCCCTCCGAACGTTGTGCCGAGCATTCCGTGTTTTGCTTCAAAGATGGAGGAGATCAGCACTCCCCCGATCGGAAATCCATTTCCCATCCCTTTGGCCATGGTAATCAGATCCGGCTTTATTCCACTGTACTGAAATGCAAAGAAATTTCCACTGCGTCCATAGCCGGATTGGATTTCATCCAGGATCAGGATCGTACCCGTTTCGTCACACGCTTTCCGCAAAAACTGCAGGAAAGAATCCGTTGGAGATTTCGCGCCGCCCACACCCTGGATGCCTTCTATTATCACCGCAGTAACATCTTTATTCTTCAGCGCTTCACCGGCCGCTTTCTCATCATTCAAAGGAATGATCTGAACCTCATGTGAAGCATTGACCGGCGCAACGATTGACGGATTATCAGTGGCAGCCACGGCTAGCGAAGTTCTTCCATGGAAACCACTTCCTAAAGCCAAGACCTTTTTTCTCTTGTTATGAAATGATGCCAATTTCAAGGCATTCTCATTCGCCTCGGCGCCGGAGTTGCATAGGAACAAGCTGTATTCATCACAACCGGAAAGCCGGCCCAATTGTGCAGCCAACGCTTCCTGAAGTGGGTTCTGAACGGAATTGGAATAGAAAGCCAATTTATCCAGCTGATCCTTTATCCTTTTTACATAGTGTGGATGTGCATGACCAATGGAGATCACCGCATGCCCTCCGTACAGGTCCAGATAGGGGGTTCCGTTGGCATCCCAGACCTGAGAACCTTGCCCTTTGACCAACTCAATACCAAAAAGTGGATAAACGTCGAATAATTTCATGGTAGATAAAACTAAAAAGCAGATGGTTTAAGATATAGTCCGGCGCGTTCATCAAGCCCAAACATGATGTTCATATTTTGCACAGCCTGACCTGACGCCCCTTTGATGAGGTTGTCGATCATGGAGATGATCATGAGCCGGTCTTGATGTTTTTCAAGATAGATGATACACTTATTGGTATTCACCACCTGTTTCAGATCCGGGTTGCGATCGGTCACATGAACGAAAGGGTGGTCTTTGTAAAAGGCGGAATAACATTCCCGGGCCTGTTCCAGACTTAATTCACTGCGGGTGTAAGCGGTGGCAATGATCCCCCGGGTAAAATCACCGCGATACGGAATAAATGCAATGTCCCGACTCCAGGAACCCTGAAGTTGGCTCAGGCTTTGGTTGATCTCCCCGAGATGTTGATGGGTAAACGCTTTGTAAACAGACAGGTTATTGTTGCGCCAGCTGAAGTGTGAGGTTGACGACAGTTTTTGTCCGGCCCCGGTGGAACCTGTAATGGCGCTGATATGAATGGTGTCGGTAAGTCCATGATTCGCAGCAAGAGGAAGAATGCCCAATTGGATACAAGTGGCAAAACAACCCGGATTGGCCACATGCTGTGTATTCTTGATTCGATCACGGTTAAGCTCGGGTAGTCCGTAAACAAAGCCGGTTTGACCTTCTTTATGCAAACGAAAATCCTGGCTCAGGTCTATGACATGGATATGATCCGGTTGAGGATTTTGCTCCAGGAAAACGGAGGCCTCACCATGACCCACGCACAAAAAAAGCACATGGATATCGGTACCAAGGCGATCGGTAAAGATTATCTCGGTATCTCCCAGAAGGTCGGTATGCGCATGATGAACCGGTGAACCGGCATGACTCTTACTATGAACAAATACGATCTCTGCGTTCGGATGTCCGAGCAGGATGCGAATGAGTTCTCCTCCCGTATACCCGGCACCGCCAACAATGCCAACCCTAACCTTTTCCATGCAGCGATTCCTCCTGTTGTTGACTCACGTGACGATAAATCATATTTTGAATGGACGCTACCTTGGCGAAGCCTTTCACATCCTCGCCTGACCAACTGTTGTTCATTTCCCCGTAGGAGGCAAAAGAATTGGACATCAGGTCATATGCCGAATGTATGCCAAGCACATAAAAACGGTAGGGCATGAGTTGTACCTTTACCGTACCCGTAACATGCGACTGGCTGCTTTGCAGGAACGCCTCTATGTCGCGCATGGCGGGTTCCATAAAATGTCCTTCATGCAATAATGTACCATACCATTGGGCCTGACTTTCCTTTAATTGAAGTTGCCATTTGGTCAGGACATGTTTCTCCAACGTATGATGTGCTTTGATGATGATCAGAGGAGCGGCGGCTTCAAACCCAACCCGACCCTTAATACCGATGATGGTATCACCCACGTGAATATCGCGACCTATACCATAGGGCCCCGCCAGTGCCTGGATGGCCTGAATGGCCTCCACGGGCGAAGCATATTCTTTTCCGTTGACCCCAATGGGTTCCCCTTTGATAAACTCAATTTCCAGAACCTCTTCACCTTTCATTGAAACCTGCGTAGGGAAGGCCTCCTCCGGAAGGTATTGATCTGAAGTCAGCGTTTCTTTTCCGCCAACCGATGTACCCCAGATTCCTTTGTTCACAGAATAAAGAGATTTCGCCCAATCCCTTTCCACTCCATGACTTTTGAGGTAGGTGATCTCCTCCTCCCTGGACAATTTGTGATCGCGAATCGGGGTGATGATCTCAGCGTTGGGGCACATGATCCCAAAGATCATATCAAAACGAACCTGGTCGTTACCGGCTCCTGTGCTCCCGTGTGCGATGTATTTCGCACCCACTCCGGCAGCATATTTGGCGATGGCCATCGCCTGAAATACGCGCTCTGCACTTACGGAAAGCGGGTAGGTATTATTCTTTAGTACATTCCCGAAGATCAGGTAGCGAATGCATTTGTCGTAATATTCCCCGGTAGCATCGATACTTTCATGATGCGCCACACCCAGGGCATATGCCTTCTTCTCTATCTCGGCAAGCTCATTCTTGTCAAACCCACCGGTATTTACCAACACCGAATGAACCTCCAGACCAAGGTCCTTGGACAGGTGCATGGCGCAATAAGTTGTGTCAAGTCCGCCACTAAAGGCTAGTACGGCAATGTTTTTCATTTAGTGTGAAGTTTTTGGCGAAGGCATTTGCAAGGTACGCATGCCTGTGAATTTACGGGTTAGAATGTGTTGTTTGAAGCGAAGCCATCGTTGGTACACCTTAAGATTCCGGCGAACATTGCGCCTGGTGGTCACCTGAACCTCAGGCTTGGTTACTTTGACCTCAGGCTTGGGGTTGTAGAGCATACCGGTACAAAGACAGTGTTTACGACCTGTCCGGGTGAGTATATCATAGTTTACACAGCTCTGACAACCCTTCCAGAAATCCTCATCCGTGGTTAATTCAGAAAAGGTAACAGGGCGATATCCAAGATCAGAGTTGATCTTCATGACGGCCAGACTGGTGGTTAATCCAAAAAGCTTGGCATCCGGGTACTTTTTTCTGGAAAGTTCGAATGCTTTTTGCTTGATCATTTTTGCAAGGCCATGTTGGCGATGTTCCGGCTTAACGATCAATCCGGAATTGGCTACATATTGTCCGTGACCCCAGGTCTCGATGTAACAGAAACCGGCGAACTGCTTATCCGGGGTCAATGCAATGATCGCCTTTCCTTCTTCCATCTTCTTAACGATGTATTCAGGAGAACGTTTGGCAATACCGGTTCCTCTGATCTTGGCGCTTTCTTCCATTTCTTTGCAGATAGCCTCAGCAAAAGCGGTGTGTTGGCTGCCTGCAACTAATATCATGAATTTCATTTCCCCTGTTGTTCGTTGTGCCTGAAACAGCTAACGCCGGTCAAGCGGTTGATAAGAACTTTACGTTCTGTTGTTAAAATGTGGATTGTTTTAGGAGAACAGGCACCGCATAGGCGCCCAAAAAGCATCATACCCCGAAGGGGGGCCTCATCCTCCTTACCGGTGTATATACCGGTTGGCAGCCTGGAACGAGGGTGAACTCAACAGGAGAAACGAACAAATATGTATGACTGCCTGACATTACAATTACAAATGTATAAAAATCATATCAATGCAAGCAATAATGAAAATTATTTTTTGGATGCATCGTGGGTATCCGATTTCCTTTCTTCCTTCTTTTTAAGGTATACCCTGGAAAGATCAAAGATTCTGAGTGGATTCAGGTGTAAATCATTCACGTCCGATTGTAACAACACAAAATTCTCCTCATACCATAACGGAATGGCGGGCAAATCATCCAGAAATATCTCTTCGGCCTTTGAGAAAAGGACATTTCTTTCTGATGGATCAGGGTGAGACATAGCCTGATCAAACAAGGTGTCATAAGCGGCATTCTGATATCTGAAGGTATTCGGAAATGAAGGCGCGTCCTTATCTTCCGGAACGGTCTTGCCGTAGAATAAGAAAAGGAATGCTTCCGGGCTCGGATAATCCGCAATCCATCCGGACCGGAAGATATCACCCCTTCCGTATTTTTCATCTTCAAACTTTTTCGGAAACGGCACCACTTCCCACTCGACCTGGAGGTTCAGATCTGTTTCCAACTGCTTGACTATCTCAAATGCAACCAGCGCATGTCTCGCTCCGCCACTATTCAGTTCCAGTTTTAACTTCGGCGTTCCTTTACCTCCCGGGTAGCCGGCTTGTGCCAGTAATTGTCTCGCCGTATCAGGATTATATGTAATTCCCTTGAACCGTGAAATATCATATCCTGGAATGTTAGGGGGTGTCATTCCATTCGTGGCTGGTCCCCAGGCCTGGTCCATGAGAACTTCCTTTACGACTTTCTCTTTGTTGATGGCATACGCAATGGCCTTCCTTACTTTCTTGTTGGCGAGGAAAGGATTATTCAGGTTGAGTGAGTAGTATTGTGTCACATAGTTGGGGACGCTTTGCAGCACGTATTTCGGCGGATTACCCTGAAATGCATTTACATCCGATTGCACAAGGTCCTTTACGCTTTTAGCTGGAAGCTCAAAGGCCATGTCAAGGTGTTCACCCATGAATTCGCTAAGCTCTCCCTCTTTGGTGGTCAGAAAATAAACGACAACAGAATCCAGAAAAGGCAACTGGTTTCCCAGGCTGTCTTTCTTGTAGTAGTGATCGTTTTTCACCATAAAAATCTTTCGGGGAAACTCTTCCTCTTTTGCAAACCTGAACGGACCTGACCCCACTTTGGCCTCATCTCCATACTTTTCGATGGCTTCCTTTGCAACGATATAGGCGCCCGGCTGGGTAAGCATATAAAGAAAATTGGGTACCCGTTTTGTAAGGGTGATTCGTATCTGATAGTCATCAATAACCTCAATACCGTCAAAAGCAACTTCGGCACTGTCCTTGGTGAATGATTCATGGAACGCATCGGCCCCACGTACCTTGCCTTTGAGAATCTGAGAAAAGTACCCGTTTGTTTTGCCAGGTGTGGCCAGCCTCTTAAAAGAATACCAGACATCCGATGCTTTCACATTCCTGCCTTTACCTCCTTCAAAACAGGGATTATCATGGAAAAACACATCTTTTCTCAGGTGGAAGGTATAAACCATTCCGTCTTCACTCGTACTCCAGCTTTCGGCAATACCCGGTTCAAGTTCCAATGTTACAGGATGAATACTCACCAGGCCGTCGTAAATCTGACGGGCAACAATGATGCTGCTGACCGTATTCATCCCGAGCGTATTCCATGTATCAAACTGTTCTGTCATGTTAAACCGAAATGTACCGCCATACTTCTTGTTTCCGGCGGCGGCACTTTCACTTTCGGAGGTAGATTCCGGGGTATTACAGGATGCAGCAATTATGGCTATAACTGCCAGCGGTAGGTAGATGCTTCTTTTCATAAGTTCTCCTTTAACGATCGGAATTGAATCAGGTTACCCGTAAAACTCGCGTTAGGGGACCTAATGCCGTAACCATAATAGTTTCAAGGTAGCAGTTTTATGTATGCGAAAAAAATACCATCACCCTTAGCCGTGATTTTGCACAAAATCAAAACGAAAAGCTTACCTTTGTTAAATCCTGCTTACGCATAAGTTCCTCAATATTGCGGGCTTGGTTCAGACGAAAGATATTTTGAATTCTTGAAATAAGGTTTTAATATTGCGATGCAAAAGTGAAGGGTAAGTCACATTTTGCGTGGGTAATTTAAAACTCCCATCAGTTAAAAACTGATTTTACAGATAATGAAAAGGTCGCTTTTTGGTATTGCAGTATTGACCGGTTTGTCGCTTCATTCCCTGGCTGGAGTCATTGTACTTACAGGTAGTTATCAGGGAAAGAACCTCTATGTACAAAATCCCTTTGCCGGTTCGGGAATTGGTTTCTGTGCATTTGAAGTGACGGTAAATGGGGAAATATCCACCGCCGAGATCAACGCCAGTGCATTTGAAATTGACTTTGCGGATTTTCAGTTGGAACTGGGAGCACCCGTAGAAGTTAAGATTAAACACAAGGACGATTGCAAACCGAAAGTGCTGAATCCGGAAGTATTGAAACCCCGTAGTACTTTCGAAATTATTTCCATCAAAGTAGATGGCAGTGGCCAGGAAGGTACCTTGAAATGGCAAACCAAAAATGAATCCGGGTCCCTGCCTTATGTTATCGAACAGTTCAAGTGGAACAAGTGGGTTCGTATCGGCGAGGTGGATGGTAAAGGTTCTGCACAGGTCAACGAATACGAATTCCCTATCACACCTCATTCAGGCGTTAACAAATTCAGGGTTCAGCAAACTGATTTCAGCGGAAGACCCCGGTACTCAACTACTGCAAACTATCGCTCAACAGTTGCTGAGGTGATCTTTACACCGGTTAAGGTTAGGGATATCATCACCTTCACCGGAGAAACGATGTACGAGATTTATGACAGCTTCGGAAATATCGTGAAGAAGGGCAAAGGAACCTCTGTCGATGTGAATAACCTGGAGAAAGGTTTATACTATATCAACTACGACAACACAACAGGGGAGTTCCTTAAAAAGTAAGCCCCGCATTTCTTATCATAATTCTGAAAAAGCAGACCGATGGGTCTGCTTTTTTTTCGCACATGAAGAAGATAGAACACCTGGGAATAGCCGTATCCAACCTGGAAGCCGCCGGCGAAACATTCCGAAAACTTTTGGGCAAAGCCTCTTACAAGGAGGAAAAAGTGGAACGTGAAGGTGTAACAACCTTGTTCTTTCAATTAGGGTCCAACAAGATCGAATTACTGGAAGCAAGTTCACAAGAAAGCACCATCGCCAAATTCATTGCCAGGCGTGGAGAAGGCATGCATCACGTAGCGTTTGACGTGGATGACATTCAAGCCGAGATGGCACGCCTTCAAGATGAAGGCTTTGAGTTGCTCCACAGCCAGCCACTCGCTGGTGCAGATAATAAACTGATCTGCTTTATTCATCCCAAATGCACTCATGGGGTCCTGGTTGAACTATGTCAGGAAATACATTCCTGATCTCACCAACCGGAAAAAATTTCGGTGATTTCCTGCCCCTTTTCCAAATGGTAACCCATCAAACCCGCATGGCGTGCTCCGACAACATGTTGTATTGAGTCATCTATAAACAATGTCTCTTCTTTATTAAGCCCGTGGCTATCAACGATCAGGTCAAATACCTCCCGATCGGGTTTCCTCATGCCAATGAGACTGGAATAGTATTCCTTCTCAAAAATATGAGACAGATCCCTTCTTCCGAATGCCGCATCAAACATCATCCGGCAACCCTCCAGGTGAATCTCGTTGGTATTGCTCAGCAGAAACAAACGATACCGCGTCTTCATCTCTTGAAGTAAATGAATCCGGGTCATAGGTAATTCCAGCAACATGGCATTCCACGCATCTATGATCTGCCGGTCAGTCCAGTCACCATTAAATACCTCGCGAACCTCCCTGGCAAAACCTTCGCTGTTCAATTCGCCCCTTTCCAGCCGGTCAAACAAATCACTTTGACTTGCCTGTGAATACACATCGTCAAATGTTGCGGCACCAAGTCGTTTAAAGGCATCCGCGGTCAGGTGGTAGTCTATATGCAAAATTACACCGCCAAGATCGAAGATGATGTTCCTGACCTCGGAAGCATCCGGCAGTTGGTTTTCCATTATGATGGTATCGTTATTCAATATCAAACCGGTAAATAAAGCAACGCTCGTTCTTGTTGTTGGGGTTCATCCAATGCAGGGTCCGGTCCAGTAAGCTGGGTTCTATGACCGCCACCTGCTTCATCGACGGAAAGTACTTTCTGAAGTTTTCGATGCGCACATCCAGGTCCTGCTCTTCCATGAACAGAACATAATTAGGCCACCTGTCACTTTCCAATGTATCCAGACGATTGCGCAATGCTTCCGCGGAATAAGACGACGTCACATAAAAATAGCTCACCCAATGCTGGAGATAATACAGGGGAGGCATGAGGTAGTCATTCTTATGGCTGCTTTCCACGACAAAATTCTGAAAGTCTTCCTGTCCGGATAAAAAGACCATGGATTCCACTCTGGACCGTTTGGAATAAGCGGGCGTAATCACGATCAAAAGAATGGTATTGATCACCCAGAATATCTGCCAACCCACTCTCCTGACTCTGGTAAATGTGCCATTCATTTGCCACGATCTTAAACCTATGATCCCTGCCATAATGAGGAAGGGCAGAACAGGAAGGATAAAACGTTCCTGTTTGTTGGGGAAATAAGAATGGAAGAGTAAAAAGACCAAAGAAGGAACCACCAGCATCGCATTAACTTTCCATGACCTGATAAAACCTGCAAAAAGAAATATACTCAACGGAGGAAGAAGAATCCCTCCCAGGAATAACAGGTACATATACCATTCCTGGGTCAGGTAGGTATAGGCATGCTCGATGTTGTACCGGATATACTCCTGGACTTCGGCAAAGGGTCGTCCCCAAATGAACAGGTCACCGATCTGTGTAACGGCGAAAGAAACCGCCAATGTCAGCGTGAATATCAATCCCGGAATGATCTGCTTCCTGCCCAGAAACACCAAGCCTATCCCCCCGATGAACATGACACATTGAAGGCGAAAACCCATGGCCAGACCTGCCATGACTCCTGCAAGGGCAAAATCTTTCAATGCCGGTAATGGCCTTCTGGTGAGAAACCAGGTGGCTGCCATCAGCGGTGGTATGCAGGTAAACTCCACCAGGTTCCGGACGCTAAGGTTTGGCATGACCCAGAACAAAGCCAGAACCAGACCCACCTGTTTGGCCGTTTTTGTATCCGTCAGGTTCCGGGTGATCTTATACCCGAACAATATGATCAGGAGGGAATAGGCAGCATGCAGCAACCGTACGATGAACATGTTGGCCTTTGGTGTGAGAAAGGAGAACATATCAAGAAATGAAAACAGGGCATAGTGAAGTCCTACATAAAACAAACTATGTCCACCGGGATTCTGATTCGGCCGGTTCTCCGGAAGCCAGTTGTTGTAGTCGTAGTCGTCCACCCAGCTTTGTGCAGCCTCAATGATCAGAAAATGATCGTCGTGCATGCCATAACCCTGGGAAAAAATGGCAGCGATCAATCTGAATAGCCCACCTACCATCATTACAAAAGCCAGTGGATGGCTTTCTGCATATCTTTGAATCCGGCGAATCATCACGGTGCGAAATTAATCAAGATATTTATATGGAATTTCCGGCCACCCGGACCTGGTATAGACCGGCAGTATAGGCCCGGGCCTTTCCGGTACTTTAGTCTATGCATAGCGACTTCACCCATCTTACGAAACACACTAAAAGATATTGATTACCTTGTTGGCTTAACTTTAACCAAAAGCAATGGCCAGTCAGGAAGAAATGGATTTTACATACACCTATATCGACGAGATCTTTCGTTTGAGTATGGGTGAAACCGGCGACTACAGCGGTGCAATGTACAACGGTGATTTTTCCATGACACTGGAAGAAGCGCAGGAACAGAAGCACAAGTTTATCGCCGACAGTCTGAACATCACAAAAGACAGCCGTGTACTGGACATGTGCTGCGGCTGGGGACCCTTTCTGAATTACCTGAAAACAAAACGCGGCGTGAATGGCATAGGTGTTACCTTATCCCAAGGCCAGGCGGATGCGTGCGTAAAAAATGGTTTTGATGTAAGCGTGATGGACTGCCGGGACATCACCCCTCAAACGTTTAACGGAACGTTTGACGCCATTACCTGTATCGGTGGCATGGAACACCTGTGTTCAGTGGATGATTTTGTCCAGGGCAAACAGGACGAACGCTATGCCGGTATTTTTAAACAAATTCACAGCCTCCTGAATCCCGGAGGGAGGTTCTATATGCAAACCATGGTATTCAGCAAGAACATGGTGAAGTTTGAAGATGTGAGTGTGGATGCGCCCAAAGGATCCAACGAATACATGATGGGATTGATGGTGGACCAGTTTCCGGGATCGTGGTTGCCATATGGCTACAAGCAGGTGGAAGAAAATGCGAAACCGCTTTTCAAGCTGATCTCTGAAAGCAGCGGACGCCTGGACTACATCGAAACCATCGGACAATGGCGGAAGAAGTTCCGGAAATTCGGTTTAAGAAAGTACATGGTGTATGGTAAACTCATCCCACACTATCTCACAAGCCGGGAATTCCGCCTGCGCGTTGCCACCTTCCGTGAAAGCCCCAACAGGGTATGTTTTGAGCGTGAGGTAATGGACCACCACAGGTTGGTGTTTGAAAGGATCGACTAAAAGATCTCAAGTCACTACACCAAAGCCCTCGCTTTCACTTCCAGGTATTTGTTCACAGCATCCACAGTGAGGTGTTCCGGAGTGGTCAGAAGATGATGGATACCATGCCGTTCCAGTTCACGTGCAATGAGTTCCTTCTCAAAACCGAATTTCATCGCCATGGTCTTCACGTAAACATCTTCGGTGTTCCGGACTTCCAGATGATTGAGTTGCGATAATTCCGTATTCCTGAAGAATACCACAATCAATAAATGGTGTTTGGCAATTCTCTTCAGATAGGGCAAGGCCCGCTCCAATCCATAGATACTTTCAAAGTTGGTATAGAATAACACCATGCTCCGCTGACGGACCACCCTGGACAGGTGAAAGTAAAGGCGTTCGTAATCGGATTCGGCAAAGTCAGTTGACACATGGTAAAGGAAGTCCATGATCTTATGCATCTGGGTAGCCCTCCTGCTGGCTTGAAGCGTTGAATAAATCTTATCGCTGAATGTGACCAAACCGGCATTGTCTCCTTTGCGAATGGCCACATTCAACAGCACCAGCGTGGAATTGATCGCATGATCCAGGAGGGTCAGTCCGTTGAAGGGCATCTTCATAATACGACCGGTGTTTATCACCGAAAAGATGTGCTGTGAACGTTCATCCATGAACTGATTCACCATCAGTTCCTCCTGCATCTTTGCCGTAGCCATCCAGTTCAATGTGCGAACATCATCCCCCGGCACATACTGCCTGATCTGATCGAATTCATAGCTGTGGCCAACCTTTCGGATTCTTTTTACTCCGTGCTCTGTCAACCGGTTTGATATGGCCAGAAATTCGAATTTCCGAAGTTGAATAAAACTGGGATAGACCGGCACCATGGCCGGTTCACCAATGATGAAACGCCTTTGAAAAAATCCCAGTTGCGTGGATGCAAAAAAGTTCAGCCGACCGAAATGGTACTGGCCGCGCTCCAATGGACGTATCTGATATTGTATCGTTGCCGGGACACCGGGCAAGACCTTTGCATGGTACCTGCTGTTTCTCAATTGAAGTTGAAATGGCAGTTCGTCAATCAGGGTCATACTGATCTGAAAGGCATAGGTACTGCGGTAATGAACATACACATCGTTCATATCACCCAAAGAGCACTTCTCAGGAAGGTCTCTGGCCCCTTCTACCCTTCCCGGCGTTGCATACAGCATGAGCAGGTCAAGAACCAGCATTGCCAGAAAGAAGTACAGGGTGATCTGGGCGATAGGGTAGATCACCTGAAAAAAATGTGAGATCACCAGGAATGCGCTTATCGCACCAACCGTGATCAACATCCGGCTATTCAGGTATAGCGACTTCAGCAGTTTCACTAACGGGGTACTTCCACCTTACTCAACAACTGTCCTAGAATTTCATTGGCTGTTCTGCCTTCCATCTCCTTTTCAGGGGTAAGACTGATGCGATGGACCATGACAGGAACCGCAACTTCACGGATATCCTCCGGCGTTACAAAATCACGACCCCTGATGGCTGCCAATGCCTTTGATGCTTCCAGTACGGCAATGGATGCCCTCGGAGAAGCGCCAATGTAAAGTGAACTGTTGTTTCTTGTTTCCAACACCAGCGCCGCGATGTAGTGGAGGAGGTCATCCTTTACCGTAACCTTGTCGATGGTATTTTTGTAGGTCTCCAGTTCCTGCCTGCTAAGCACGGCCCTGATGTCATGGAAATGAGTTGAATGGCCGCGTTGATGATGCCTTAACAACATCTCCTTCTCCTGATCCAGGCCGGGATACATCACGTTTATCTTGAACATGAATCGATCCAGTTGTGCTTCCGGTAACCGATAGGTTCCCTCATGGTCCACCGGATTTTGGGTGGCCACGATCATAAAGGGGCGTTCCAGTGGATATGTTTTTCCGTCAACGGTAACCTGACGTTCTTCCATACATTCGAACAAAGCCGCCTGCGTCTTTGCCGGTGCCCTGTTTATTTCATCAATGAGAATGATGTTGGAGAAGATCGGTCCTTTCTTGAACTCAAAGTTCCCGGATTGGAAGACGAGGGTACCGATCACATCTGAAGGCATGAGGTCCGGTGTAAACTGTATCCTGGAAAAGCCTGCATCCACCGTTCGTGCCAGGAGTTTTGAGACCAGTGTTTTTGCTACACCGGGCATACCTTCCAGAAGCACGTGCCCGTCGGACATCAATGCCACGATCAGTTTATCAATGAGGTCCTCCTGCCCTACGATAATCTTTCCGATCTCATTCCTGATCTTATTTACGGAAGCTTCCAGACCGGAGAGGTCAATCCGTGATGCATATTCGGTTCCTTGTGGTTTTTCCTCTTCAATCATTTCAGGTGTGTTTTTATTTCAACAACATCAAACAGCTTATCATATGCAAGCAAGTCCTTATCGGAAACGCTTGTCCGGTTGCGTAGTTCATCCAGCCCTGCCAGAAAGTTCCCGGCCACTTCCGAAGTAACATCGGTGAGCGTGGCAATCCTTTTACAAAACTCCTCCCCCTTGCCCTGCGGTTCCAGTCCATACCTGCGGCGAATGTATGACAATATGATGTTCGCACGGTTAAGCAAAAGTTCACGATGATTG